>JAQURL010000016.1 GCA_028715625.1 Candidatus Margulisiibacteriota bacterium
AATAAAAAAATATTCCGGCCTGATTCAGTATGCCAGCGGAATAATTTTGATCCTTCTGGGAATTCTGTTGTTTTTGGGAAAATTAAGATTTACAGGAGTATAAGATGTTAAAAAAATATATGTTCATATTTATTATGTTGCTGACTTTTACCTGGACCATGGCAGACAAGCTGCCTGACTTCAAATTAACAAGCCTTGAAAATAAACCTGTCAGTATCAGTAGTTTGATTAAAGAAAATGATTATACACTGGTCAGTTTTTTTGAGACATGGTGCCCTTATTGTCGCGAGGAGTTAAAAGATTTCGTGATTCTCAAGAAAAAATACGGGTATCAGAAAATCGGTCACCTGGCAGTCGCTTTTGACAGCAATCCGGACTTGGTGGTGCGGCTCATTAAACAACTGGGTATAAATTTTCCTGTAATCAGAGGCAGTGATGAAATCCGCGCGTATTTGTCAATTCGTGCATATCCTGTAACTCTGGTTCTGGATAAAAATCAGAATATTATTCAAAATAATCTTGGGTACTATCCTTTGGATTATTATGAAAATTTAATCAAAGAGCTTAAAAAGGAAGGTAAAGGAGAGAAATAGATGGCAAAATACGAATATAAATGCCGGCACTGTCATTGCAGATTTTCCAAATCTGTAAAAATTGAAGAACGTAACCAGCCGCAAATGTGCCCGTCCTGCGGCAAAACCGATTCCGAAAAAGTTTTATCCAATATAGCTTTTAATAAAACAAATTTTCAGGATTCAGCTGACTGTGAATCTTGCGTAGAAGATTCAGGTCAGGCTGGCTGTCATGGTGACGGCTGTGCCTGCTGTTCAAATTAGTATGGTTTTTTTTGTTTTTGCTCAGACCTTCAGGTATGATATACTTCTTCTGTCACCCTGAGCCTGACGAAGGGTGAACAGTTTAATTTTTTGTCATACTGAGCTTGACGAAGTATGACAAAAAATTCTCAATACAGTTAATAACTAGAAGTTGTTAGCATTTTATGGAGGTAAAGCGTGAATATACTGGTAATAGGCAGCGGGGGCAGAGAACATGCTATTGTCTGGAAATTAGCGCAGAGTAAAAAAGTAAAAAAAATTTATGTAATGGCAGGTAATGGCGGCACTGCTCTTTTGGCTGAAAATTTGCCTGGAAGTGAAACCGATTTTCCCTTGATCCATAAATATATTTTAGATAAAAATATTGATCGGGTTATTGTTGGCCCTGAAATACCTCTTGTTGAGGGAATAGTAGATTACTTTGAGCTTAAAGGTATAAGAGTATTCGGGCCCGCTAAACATGCCGCTCAGCTGGAAGGCAGCAAGATTTTTTCCAAAGAATTCATGCTTAAATATAATATTCCTACAGCACAGTATGAGCAGTTTTCAGATATGCACGCGGCCATGAAATATTGCGACAGACAGGCGCGTTATCCTTTGGTAATCAAGGCAGACGGGCTGGCCTCCGGCAAAGGAGTATACATTGTTCAGGATGTGCGTGAAGCAGTAAAAACTCTGCAACAAATCATGCAGGACAAGATATTTGGTATTGCTGGCAATAAAGTAGTTATTGAGGAATTTTTGCAGGGTGAGGAAGCCTCAATTCTGGCTTTTGTTGATACTAAAACTATTGTGCCGATGGTTCCTGCTCAGGACCATAAGGCAGCATTTGATGACGATAAAGGGCCGAATACCGGAGGTATGGGCGCTTATTCTCCGGCTCCGATTATCAATTCAAAATTAATGGAAAAAATTAATAAAGAGGTTTTTGCCAGAGTTTTGGAAGGATTTCAAAAAGAAGGTATTATTTATCGTGGAGTTCTATATGCAGGGCTTATGATTTGCAAAGGCGAACCGAAAGTATTGGAATTCAATGCCAGATTTGGAGACCCGGAAACCCAGGTGGTTCTTCCCAGACTGGAAACAGACCTGGTAGATGTGGTGGAAGCGGTCTGCGAAGACAGGTTATCGGAATTGAACCTGAAATGGAAAGATGAATACGCGGTTTGCGTTGTTCTGGCAAGTGAGGGTTATCCTGGTTCTTATGAAAAAGGCAAGGAAATAAAAGGATTGGACAAGACCTCCCAACTGGTGTTTCACGCTGGTACAAAACTGGATAAGGACAAAGTAATAACTAATGGCGGACGGGTGCTGGGTGTGGTTGCTCTGGATAAGGATTTGAATAAAGCCATAAGAAAAGCATATGCGGATGTAGAACTGATCGAGTTTGATAATAAAATGTTCCGTAAAGACATCGGACAAAAGGCTTTCAAACATCTCTAAAATGGAAATTGTTCTTGCCAGTCATAATGCCCATAAGGTAAGGGAAGTAGCTGCTATTTTAAACTTCTGGAAGGTTTTGTCTTTAAAAGATATCGGATACTCTGCGGAGATTGAGGAAACCGGTAAAACTTTTGCCCAAAATGCGTTACTGAAAGCCGGGACCATTGCAGGCGCAATAAATAAAATAGTTCTGGCTGATGATTCCGGGTTGGAAATAAAATGTTTACATGGCGCGCCAGGCATATATTCAGCACGGTACGCCGGTGTTGGCGCTACCAAAGAAATGCTTTGTAATAAGGTGTTAAAGGAGATGGAGCAAGCCACTGACAGAAGTGCCCAATTTCATTGTGTGATGGCGTTGGTAGACCCTCTGAAAAATATCAGTAAAACTTTCGAGGGAATAGTTAAGGGGCAGATTATCCATGAGATGAAAGGTCAGAATGGTTTCGGATATGATCCGATTTTTTTTGTGCCTTCAAAGAATAAGACAATGGCCGAGATGTCCGAACAAGAAAAAAATTTGCTCAGCCACAGATTTCGAGCACTGGAACAGGTCAAAATCTATATTCAGGAACATTATTTAGGCGATGACAAATAAACATTCTAAAGTTTTATTTTTATCAAATGGTCACGGCGAGGACCTGATTGCCTGCGCTGTCATAAAAGAGTTGCAAAAAAAAGGAAATGTTGACATTTATGCACTGCCACTTGTTGGCAGAGGACTCGCATATTCAGCCCTAAAAGGAATAAAAATAATAGGCCCACAGAAAGAAATGCTGTCTGGAGGTTTTATTAAATCCGTGTCGGTATTCTTCAAAGACATTGTCAACGGTTTACTGTTTTTGCATTATAAGCAGGTAAAAAACGCCCGAAAAATTAAATATGATCTGGTCGTAAGTGTAGGTGATTTTTTCCCTTTTATCCTATCGGCACTTTTTATAAAATCAGATAATAAAATACTGATCGCAACCGCCAAATCTGATCTGTTTGAGCCTCATTTCGCGATTGAAAAATGGTTTTTTAGAAAATATAAAGTTCGCGTTTTTGCAAGAGATCAGGTGACAGCTGATAACCTGTTGGCAGAAGGTGTGCTGGCTGAGTATGCCGGTAATGTAATGATGGACCTGATAGATATCAGCAAGAGGCAAGTAGATGATAGCGAAACTGTAGTCGGTATACTTCCCGGCAGCAGATTCGAAGCCTATCGCAATTACGAAACTGTTAAACAGGTTATAACACATTTTCCGAAAGAATGGACTTTTCATGTGGCTGTTTCTTCTCATCTGCAACCTGAGAGATTTAATAACAGTGGTGTTCGGCAGAAGATTATATTTACCGATTTCTCTGACATTATTAATAAAGCCTCCTGTGTAATCGGTCTGGCAGGTACGGCAAATGAACAATGTATCGGCTGCGGCATACCTGTTTTTTGTTTTCCGGCAAAGGGACCTCAGACTACAAGGGAAAGATTTATTCAGCAAAGGAAGCTCCTTAAGGGATTAATTGAATTTGTAGACTCGCGGGATTCTGGTATAATAGCTAAGCAAATTCTGAAAAAAATGAAGGATTTCAAGTTTCTGCAGAAAGTACAAAAAGAGGGTCCGCTGGTAATGGGCAAGCATGGAGCCGCAGGCAGGATAACCAGGGAGATAGAATGTATTTTAGAATCCTCAAATACATAAAACCATATTATAAAAAATTACTTGTAGCTATATTTTTTGCTTTTATTTTTTCAGCTACCAATGTTTATTTTATTGCTCTGGTCCGCGATATCTCAAAGGCCATAGCATCAAAGGATATCTGGCTTTTTAATATCTATATCATAGACACTATAGGTTTATATATAGTGAGGCTTTTGTCCACTTATTTCCAGACCTACTGGATGGCCTATATTTCCAGCAGACTTACAATCGATTTAAGAGTTGAGCTTTATAAACACATACAGGGCCTTTCCCTGGATTTTTTTGAGAAATACAGACAAGGAGATATTATCAGTCGTGTGCTCAATGATATCGGGGCCATAGAAAATGTCATTCGCCAGAGCTTTACCCAGATAATACCGCAAACTCTCACTTTGATCGGAGTTTTCATCTATCTTGTAATAATCAACTGGAAACTTACTGTTTTAACCTTCATAGTTTTACCGGTTTTTATTTATCTTATCCAGATTTTCGCTAACCGTATCAGAAAAATCAGCAGTAAAATACAACGTAAAAATGCGGATATTATTTCCGTTTTGCAGGAATCCATAGCTGCCATAAGAATTGTTAAAGCTTTTGTCATGGAAAATTTCGAGACCAAAAGGTTTGTGCGGGAAAATGAAAGGAATTTCAAATTTACCATGCGTAATGTACGCATATCAGCTTTGCAGGAACCGGTTATAGGGTTCTTGCAATTCCTTTCTATAGTTCTTGTTATCTGGTATGGCGGTCAGCAGGTTGTTTTGAATGAAATGCCCGTTGAACAGCTTATAGCTTTTTTTACCGGGATACTGCTGTTAATAGACCCGGTAATTGCCTTAAGTAAAGTCTATACTCTCGTTGTCGGCGCCATGGCTTCCGCGGAAAGGGTTTTTAAAATCCTGGATATTATTCCTTCTGTAAAAGACAAGAAAAATGCGGTTATACTGGAAAACCTTCACGGAGATATAGAATTTAAAGATGTTTCTTTTGTTTATCCCGAGGGGCAGAACAAGGTCCTGGACAATATTAATGTCAAAATAAAAAGCGGAGAAACTGTAGCTATCGTTGGGCCTAGCGGAGCTGGCAAAACTACCTTTGTGAATCTTATACCCAGATTCTATGATGTTAGTGAAGGGGCCATTTTAATCGACGGGAAAGATGTAAGAGATCTTAATAGTAATTCTTATCGCAGCTATATTGGAATTGTTCCGCAGGAAACGATACTTTTCAGTGGTTCCGTGGAAAACAATATCGCCTACGGCAAAATAGGCGCCAGCAGAAAAGAAGTAATAGATGCCGCCAAACTCGCTAATGCCGATCAATTTATACTCAAAATGAAAAATGGTTATGTAACACGTATCGGAGAAAGGGGCATCAAGCTTTCCGGTGGACAGAAACAAAGAATAGCCATTGCCAGGGCTATTTTAAAGGACCCCAAAATACTTATTTTGGACGAAGCTACTTCTTCCCTGGATAACGAATCGGAAAAGCTTGTTCAGGAAGCTCTGGACAGGCTGATGAAAAACAGGACAACTCTGGTAATCGCACATCGCTTATCAACAATTATAAATGCCGACAGGATTTTGGTTCTCGACGAGGGTAAAATTGTGGAGAGCGGATCTCATAAAGAGCTATTAAAGAAAAATGGCCTTTATAAAAAATTATATGATATGAATTTTCAGTTTACAGCTGTCAGCAAAAAAGATTAATTCCGGTTAAGCCGCTTCCGTTTTATATAGGTCAACAGGAAGTTTGCCCTTTAGTGATGACGCTATGCTGTTCAGCTGAGTCCATCTTTCTTCCCAGACCTTTCGTACATTTTCCGGTAACTCGGTAAATGACGAATAGGTGGTACCATGGTTTTTATTGTATCTGGATAGAGCTTCAGCCTTTTCCTGCTCCTGATTTTCATTGGCTTCCAGATTTACCCTGGTATTAAGTTTTTTCATGAAGGTGTTCATGGTGTTCTTGAATTCGCTGTCGGAAGCACTCAGTTCATTCATTTTTGTATAAAAAGAATTCCCGGAATTAGCCAGGTCCGAACCCCATGTCTCCAACACAGCCCTGTCCAACACCCAAACACACTTGTTGTTGGCATTATCTTTTACTGCGTCGGTAAACATACTTTTGATCGTGTCATTATCCAGCTTGCTGAAAAGATCTCTGGCTACGCTGGAACCGGCCGTTGGATTGCTGGGATCGTTGGTGCAAAGAGCGATGTTCCTGAACATTAATCTCTGGTCATCGGCGTTAAGGGTTTTAAAGTAATCGGTAAATTCGCTGTTGTTTACCATTTTGCTCAACGCGTCATTAACTTTGCTCTGGGAGATTTTGCCGTTCGTGATCATTTTGTCTATCTGTTGGAAGAATTTTGCTGTCTGGTTTTTGTCAAAGGATTTGAGCTCGTCTAAATTTCCCTGTGCAATCGAATCCAGCAGGCCGTTCAGGAAATTCTGCATATTAGTTTTTAAAGTTGAGGTTTTTTTTATCTTATTCTGTTTTATTGTAATATCATAATCGTCAGATTCTCCGTTAGCTGTACCGTCCAGATCTATATTGAATGTGGTTATGCCTGTGCCGTCAAAGCCTTTTACATCGCCTATATCGTTTCCATCATGGCTGTAGATATTGTTATTTTTTATAAAGGCAAGCTCATCAACAGATATGCGATCATCTTTGTTCATATCCAGACAAATCAGATCCACAGTGCCGGTGCTGTCTGTGCCGTATGTCCAGGGCATACCGGCACCGCTAAATGAACTGGCATCAAATTGTTCGTCTGCTTCAAATTTACCGTCTTTATCCAGGTCAAAACTTACTTTGCCTGTTTTACTGTCATACTGATAATTTGTGTTCATATCCATTAAATATTTAAAATCCATAATCTCCCCCTGTTAATTATTGTTTTCTAAATATAGATATCGGTAAAAATTTAAAAAGAATTGTAACGAAAAAAATTGATTTATTTATTTTGTCAGATTAAATAACCACCGGTTTTTATGAACTGATTATAGTATTTCTTTACCCCTTCTTCGACAGTGTTGAAGTTTTCGGTAAAGCCCGCCTTGCGCAGCCTGGTCAGGTCTGCTTCAGTGAAACCCTGATACTTGCCTATTAATTGGTCGGGGAAAGGAATATATTTTATTTCAGTTTTAGGATTCATTTTCTGTAAAGCGAGTGCTATATCATTAAAGCTCTGAGCTTTGCCGGTGCCGCAGTTAAAAATTCCGTTTACTTTTTTTTCAAAGAAAAACAGATTTATTTTTACCGCGTCTTCGATAAATATAAAGTCACGTTTGAAGTTCTGACTTCCTTCAAAAAGTTTCATCGGTTCTTTGTCTTTAATCTGGTTCATTAAGTGAAAGGCAACAGAGGCCATTCTTCCTTTATGGTTTTCTTGATAGCCATAAACATTAAAATAACGAATCCCGCAAATTTGTGAGCTTAGGTTCTTTTTGTAATTAAAAATATTGCGTACATAATTATCGAACATGTATTTGGAAAAAGCATAGATATTCAAGGGATATTCGCAGGAAGGGTCTTCCTTGAAACCTGAGTCACCATTGCCGTACACGGAAGCGCTTGAAGCATAAATAAAGTCTATATTATGCAGTAAGGCAAAATCCAGTAATGCCTTGGAATATTCATAATTATTTTTCATCATGTACCGGCCGTCGGTTTCCATAGTATCCGAGCAGGCTCCAAGATGAAAAATGGTCCGAATATTTTTATATTGCCCCAGACTTTTTATGAAATCTTCTTTATCTACAAAGTCTTCAATTGTACAGCCGTTAAGATTAAGATGTTTGCTGGGATTCTTCAGGCTGTCTACAACTATAATTTGTTTGATGCCTTTGGCATTAAGGGCTTTGACAATATTGCTCCCTATGAATCCTGCCCCTCCGGTAACGATTATCATGCATCCGCTCCTTATATTTACTGCTCACATTGTATATTTTTTCTATCAGTTTTGGCAATGAGTAGTTCGAGCAATGTCATCCTGAGATAGTTTACCCTGAGCTCCGCCGAAGGGAAGGATTGACACTAGATATTCTGTCTACACTTCGTCAAGCTCAGCATGACAGAATACATTAATTCGTCTACTGTTTTCATTTGATTTTCCTTAAAAATCGTTGATATACTTCAGAACCCTGTAGCATATTATGATAATAATTATTAGCCTCAAACATATTGCATCCCTGCACACATTTCCGCCAGTCGGTAAAACATAGCATACCTTTCTGAGCTTTCAAAAAATACTCTCCGGGATTTTCAGGAAAAGTACTGCTGAGGATAAAAGGCTTGATATTTCCTTGGGAAATATCTTTGGTGTCGCAGCACATAGCTGCTTGCCCCAGGCTGTTTATGTGCATTTTTAAAAGCGGTGCAAAACAGACCGGGAAGTTCATCCGATAATCGTATAGCAAGCGGTCCAGCCTGTTGGAATTAATTATAAATTGAGGGGTGCTGGAAGCTTCCTTATCTTTAATTATGCTGTAAAGAGCTTCATTTTTAAAAAATTTTCTGGTTTTTTGCTGTTCATCAAAAGAATATGCCGGTTTAAAAGAAGCCATGGCCGCGCCGTATTTTTTACTTTTTTTGAGGAAGTTATTTATTTCTGCTTTATTTGTATCAGGATGCAAAAGCATTGATGTCCTGATTTTTAAAGGCAGGTTATATTTTTCTATAATTTTTCGTGTCTCTTGAACAACCTGAAAAATGTGTTCATTGTTTAGTTCATGAATAGAAACATTGAACCATTGAATTGTGTTCTGATAATTCTTATAAAGTGCTTTTAGCTGGTTAGGCCTGATTTTATTGATCCTCATAAAAGCCGCGCCCCAGGAATTGAATTCGGTCAGTAAACCCTGTTTCAGAGCCATTTTAAATATTTGCGGGAATTCTTTATATTCTCCCGGTTCACCGCCTCCTGTCAGAAAAAGCTGTCGACCGCCAAAATGTGCAAAGGAATTGATTATTGACAGATTTTTTGTGATTGGTAAATGAGTGTGTAAGTCAGCCTGTTTATATGAACAGTTTAGGCAATCTTTCGGAGGTTGTTTGCCGGTTTTGTGTTGTTTGAAGTTTTGTACCTGTTTTTTATAACTGCAATAACCTGTCAGATCAAGCTGCAGTTCTGAAGGAAAAAAAGAAGGCAGGGTATTTTTAAGAAATATGCTTGTAATTATGTCCATGGCAACCTGATTACTACGCTGCAAAAAGGCATTGTCAAAGACAGAACTGTTTATTTTATTGTTATTATCAGCGATAATTTTTGTTCGCATTTCATTATTTCTTAATGTCATCCCGACCGAAGTGGAGGGATATGCATTTCCTTATTATTATTAAAAGTCAGATTTCTCGACTACGCTCGAAATGACGTTTATTGCTGGCTCATGCTAAGCATATATTGTTAATATTCGTGAAATATTTCATAAAAATTCGTGAAAATTTCATAAAGCTTGTTCGATAAATTGGCATGGTGAATTTAAAAGCTATTGCGGGCAGTTGTGGTGTGGGTATCTCAACCGTTTCCACAGCCCTTAATCATCCGCAAAAAATTTCCAGGACACTGCGTGAAAAAATTCTGACCAGCGCCAGGAATATGGGATACTTTGAAAAGAATAACAAGAATGTTCTGACAAAGGTTATTATTGTCGCGGATAATTATAAAAATTATTTCTATGGAGAATATTATCAGGACGTTATTTTTGGTATTCAGCAGCAATTATCATCCATGAAAATACCTCTGCTTATTCTTTCTGATTTTTCAATTGATTATTCAGAGATTTATGATTACAGCGGTATAATATTTGTAGGCAGAACGCCAGAGGAATATATTTCCAAAGCCGTTAAATACAAAATACCTTTTATTCTTGCCGGGCATCCCTTTCATAATAATCAGTTCACCTGCGTTTATCAAAATACAGTGAGCGGTATTCAGGACTTGCTGGAATATGTCGTTAGTTGCGGCCATAAAAATATTGCTCTTTTAAAGGGCGAGACAGACCCGCTGGACTGGGCCTGGGGGAATTTTAACTCCACCTTCCTGGATGTCCTTAAGGACAGACGGATAGACTTTTCGGACAAAGATATTTTTCAGGCCAGTTATCACAAAGTAGAACTGGTTGAAATAGCGGTAAATAAATTGCTGTCTGCCGGAAAGAAGTATTCGGTGGTAATGTGCTCAAATGATTTGTTGGCCTGCTATGTCTATAAAGTGGCTGAAAAATATAAGATAAGAATTCCAGCCGAAATTTCTATAACCGGATTTGATGGTATAAACTTTCCCCGCCATACAAGAAGATATGAGCCGGAATTAACAACAATGGTAGCGGACAGGATTTTGATTGGTACCGAAGCGGTAAAAGGCTTAATCCTGATTATTAAGAAAGACGAAAAATATAAAGGCGCGGTAATTGATATGGTGCCCCATATAGGCAACAGTGTAATAAGAGTTTAATACTGCCCTAGTACATGCATTCAGCTAATTTTTTGACAGAGCCCATATAAATAAAGTAATATATACTCACTATGGTAGACAAAGTCAGAAAAAAACTGGTACTACATTTTCCCTCCAATTTAATAAATAAACCGATTGCTTATCATCTGGTAAAAGACTTTAATCTGGTCATCAATATCCTGCAGGCCAGCGCCATGGAAGAAAAGGATTCGTTTCTTATTCTGGAAGTAATGGGCAAAAAAAAGGATTTGGATAACGCTATAACTTTCCTCAAAACACAAGATATCGAAGTAGAAGACATGGAAAAGGGAATCAATCTTAATTTCAATAAATGTATCCATTGCGGTCTATGTGTAGGCTTATGTCCTACTGAGGCCCTGACCATCAATCAGAAGAATTACGAAGTGTGTTTTGATAAAAGTCAATGCATTGTATGTGATTTGTGCCTTAAGTATTGCCCGGTTAACGCCATCGAAATGGAGTTTTTAAAATGATAGTTACCAATCATCAGTTACTGAATATGGTAAACAAGGATGGTCTTAAAAAGACTGCCGCCAAAGTGGACAAAGTGTCCCTTGGTGTTTTTGAACCGCTGGACCATATCTATTTAAGGTTCGCTGTAAAAGACCTTGATGTGAAGCCTTTTTCAGCAAAACTTCAAAATGTTCCGCTGCATATCGAAAATAATGATCATTTTCTGGTAGGTTCACAAACTCTGGCCCAGGATGATCCGATGAATTCACATTTCCCCGGTGAGTTTACCTATGGCGGAGCGTTCCTAATTGAGGACTTGATCAATAAAAAGCATTTGGATTTGCGCGTGAACGGTTACATTAATGATGTTTTTGAAAAACATGAAATACGTAAAAATATAACCATGAAGGATATCAGCGAGGCCGAGTTGATCGCCGATATTTATCCGTACCAGGGCTTTAAAGCCTATGTAAATTCATCTGAGCACTTTAAGTTTACCGAGAACGGTATGGTCAAAAATAACTTCAGTACAATCAATTTTCGCAGTAGCGGCATACTTCAGCTTATCATAGAACTTCGTAAAAATATCGATAAAATATTTTTTGGTGGGACCAACGCTGAATATATATTTTCCAATAACGGACATTTAAAAATTACCGGTAATTTCCTGAAAATGGATACACTGTATATCAGCGGACTTAGTCTAAAGGGCTTTGGCGTTTATTTGGCAGTAGGTATAGGAGCCTTGATAAACGTTAATAAAAAACAGGACATCATTGAAAAAATTGTTGATAATGAAAACCGCTGCTTCAATGTTTTTGACATTGCAGCAAAAAAAGAACTGGAAAAAACCACATTTAAAGACCTGAAAAAACCTATTTTTACTTATAAGAAAAACAAAATGAAAACAGCCTCCCTTACCAGTTTGTACCTGTCCGAAAAAATAGCGGAAAAGATACAGAAGTAGTTTTACCAGACTCGGATTTCACAAGTCGTTAAGATTACTGTTATAAATTGCCTGATAATTTTGATGCGCGTGCCAGCAGATCACTTATTAAATTGAAAATTTCCTCGCTGCAATCTTTTTTTACTTGTAAACCTTGACTTATCGATTCAAGTTGTCGTTTCACGTTTTCCAGATAGATTATGGACCTGTCTCTTTGTTTCGGGCTGGGATGGTTGCAGGTAATTTCCATAAGAGCTTCGATGTGATTTACTATGGAATATGCTTCATCCACAACCTCCGCGTCATAATATCCTCTTGAATTGGTAAAGAAATTTTTGTCGAGATAGTCAGCATCATATACGCGTAAAACAGTTTTATAAAAATGTCTTGTTAGAGACCCCATTGTTTCTCTAAGTTTGATGTGGCCCAAAGCCTCATGGGCAATGACTTCTATTATATGTTCCAAACTGCCGTCCAGCCGGTCTAAAAAAATACCGATTCGTCGGGAGCTGGTGTAAGCTTCTCCTAATTTGTCTTTTTCTGACGATGTAGTTAAAAGATCAATGTAACTGATGTGTTTTATTATTTCATCATATATTTTTAAGGATGTATGCTTTACTTGTGTCATTGCTTGTTCTATTTTAGCGACATCTTTAAATACTCCGGCAACAGTTATGGAAGTGTCTTCCAAAACAGGCCATAAATATTCCCTGAACAGGTTTCTGTTTTTATCCATATGCTGCACAACCGTATTGCTTCTTAGATATTCCAGGCTGCGGGAAAACAATATTTCATCGGCTGCTTTAAATACTACATTTTGTTTATCAACTTCAATAATAATATCCGTATTTTTCAGGCCGTTTGAGAATTGCCAGTATCTGGGCAGTCCGCTGATAAACAATCTGCCTTGTTCATCAGTCTGCGTAATAAATGTTCCGCGAAGATCAGCCATATAGGCAATTGCCTCAATACCGCCATATACACCTGAAGCGTAAGGATACTGTCCGATTTGTTTATCGTTGGAGTAGATGAAATTATCTTTTACAGTGATATCCGCATGGGTTTCTTCATATTCTCTGGAACGGGCGACATTAATAATGGACAAACGCAGGTCAGGAATAGTCAGTTTGTTTCTTTTAAAAGTGACATCAACGGTGTATTTGCCAGAGCTTATAATACCGGTGTTATGTGGTAGAGATTGCATCATGGTATCCGTACTGTTGAAGATTACCCTGCCATTGTTGTCCAGAAGACTGAGGAGAGCAGGAAGGTCTTCCATATAGCCTTCCATGTCATAATAATATTCGGAAAGTATCCATTCGGCGTTATGCATACCCGGAACAGATTCTCCGGGAGTAGTTTCCAGTACATCATAAAAATTTATGCCCGGACATCTCAGCAAACTGCTGAAGCGGCTGATACATGGTTCTCTCCTTAAGGCTTTGTTGCCTGTAATAGTTGAAGTTATTATTATTATTTCCAAAATATTCAGAGATGTCAGTAATTCAATATATTTTGCTTCATAGTTTTCCGAAGATCGGCCAAAACGTCCTGTGATTACCTTGTCTTGTTTTACAGTGGTGTCAGGGTTACGCAATTGTTCGATAATGGATTCTCTTTCTTTGATACTGGCACTGGATAAATTTTTAATACTTAAATGAGCGGGCGCAATATTATTTTTCGCGTTGTTAATGAAAACATCAAATATCCTGGTATACAACGCGCTAAGGTATTCTATTTCATAAGATAGCTCAGGGACAACGTTTATAAGCACATAATGATCTTCCTGATCGCGCAACATATCCAGTTTTTTGATAAGGGGTCCTATCCAAGGTTCAATAGCCCACAGTTTGGAGATGAGTTCTTCTTTTTTTTCTTTTAGATAATATTCGTTCGCTTCCAACGCATAGCGCATTGTTTTTAGAATTTGTTCGAACTCTTTATCTACTTTGCTGATCATGGTTGAAAGTTTTTCATATTCATCCTTAAAATCAGCCATAGTATAGGTGTTTGTAATGCTAACTATTTTTTTGTTCATGGATTTAAATTCCTTGCCTTAGTAAAATATCGGCAAAAAACAAATCCGATTTCAAAGATTTGTAAAACATTTTGGAGAATGTGGATTTTGTGCCATTCGGCGTTGTTTTATACATGACAAAAAAAAGCGGATGTGGTTTAATTTTTTCTAAAGAATTAAGCCCAGTTTTGTAAGGAATTAATAAAAAAGATTAATTGACATAAAACAGCAATAATGGTATCTTTCCTTACTGTGCAAAAATTTGGGAATTATAAGGAGATTTAAGCATGTATGCGATTGTGGAAGTAGCGGGAAAACAATACAAGGTCACAAAAGGCCTTAAGCTTTATGTAGATCTGCTCAATGAAGATGTTGATAAGGCAGTCAGTCTTGATAAAGTTTTATTCGTTAAAATGGAAAATGATATTAAAGTAGGAATGCCTTATGTGGAAGGCGCAAGTGTTGAAGCAGTTGTAAAAGACCCTACTTTTAAAGACAAGAAGGTTATTGTTTTTAAATTCAAAAATAAAACCGGTTATCATAAAACACAGGGGCACAGACAGAAATATACCATGCTGGAAATCCTGGATATTTTAACCGAAGGCAAGAAAATTAAAAAAGCAGCCAAAGCAGAAAAAGAAGTTATTACCGAACAGATTGGGGAAAAGCCGGAAATAGTAGAAGCTGCTAAAGAAGCTGTTGAAGCAAAATCCGATACGAAAAAAGAAAGCGTGAAAGTTAAAAAAACAGAGGAAGTCGCTGAAGTGAAAACTGAAGAAAAGAAAAAGAAAAAAGTAGAAGAGACTAAAGCAACCGACTCTGAAAAACCGGTTCGTAAAAAAGCTAAAGCCAAAGAAGAATAATTTAAGGAGACCATTATGGCACATAAAAAAGGTAAAGGTAGTTCAACAAACGGCAGAGACAGTAATCCCAAATATCTCGGTGTAAAAAAATTCGGCGGTCAGCAGGTTGTAGCCGGCAATATTATCGTGCGTCAGCGCGGTACTCAGATTAAACCCGGAAGTAATGTAGGTTTGGGTCGTGATTTCACCATTTATTCTCTTATTAACGGTATTGTAAAGTTCGGAACGGTTAAAGGTGATCGTAAGATAGTCAGCGTTTTTGAAAAATAACAAGCTGGTTTTCAGATATAGAATTTAAAAAGCGGACACATAGTCCGCTTTTTTATTTTATACTCTTTCAAAATTGGTTTTCGGCTTTGCTCGCCTCGGCGAAGCCTCCGGCGTAGCGTGGGTTGTCTGCGTCGCCATGTGCTCGACGTATGTTTGAATACACCTCCGCGCTTGGCTCCTGGGCGCCTTGCCGAATTCCCAATTTTGTGCGAGTATGCCTTAAACCAGTTTAAATTATGTATATATTCCGGTTTAGTTGAAAGGATTTATATGTTTGTTGATTACGCGGAAATAAAAATTAAAGCAGGACATGGCGGAGCGGGCAGTGTACATTTCCATCGCGAAAAATATGTCCCCAAAGGCGGTCCTGACGGTGGAGACGGTGGTAAAGGCGGGGATGTGATATTTCAGTCCGATCATAATTTAAAAAGTCTTATGGACTTTAATTATCAAAAAGAATATTTAGCCGGTGACGGTATGCCGGGAGGGGGTAGGGACTGCTACGGAAAAGCGGCTATCGACCTGCATGTAAAAGTTCCTGTGGGTACCATCGTTAAAAATAAAGAAACGGGCGAGACAATAATCGATTTTAACGCAGACAATATGGTCCATGTCATGGCCAAAGGAGGGTTGGGCGGCAAGGGTAATGCCCGATTTGCCAGCAGCACCAATCAGACACCTTTTTATGCTCAGAAGGGCCTGCCGGGACAGGAAATGGAAATAATATTGGAACTGAAACTCATAGCGGATGTAGGAATAATCGGTCTGCCGAATGTCGGTAAATCTTCACTCATTTCTCAGATGACACATTGTAAGCCCAAGATTGCCAATTATCCTTTTACAACACTGGTGCCCAATCTGGGAGTGGTCAAGTATAAAAACGAAAAAGAATTTATTATTGCGGACATGCCCGGCCTTATAGAAGACGCGCATCATGGACATGGTCTGGGCATTCAATTCCTCAGACATATTGAAAGAACCACAATCCTTGTGCATGTTCTGGATATTTCCGATTTCTATAATCGTGATGTCCTGGATGATTTTCAGGTAATAAATAACGAACTTGAGCTATATAATCCGGATATAAAGAAAAAAGAACAGATTGTCGTTTTTAATAAGATAGATGCTGTAGCAGATAGAAAAAAAATTACTCAGCTTAAAAAAAAGTTTAAGAAATATCAGGTACTGGCTTTGTCCGCTGCAACCGGGGAAGGTGTCGCCGAACTTATCGACCGGCTGGCTTCTAAAGTAACATAAAAAATAAATATATAGAGTTATCCACAGGTAAAACGTGAAAAGTGGTCAATCGTTAACCTCATCCCCCTTCAGGAAACATCGATACAGGCAGTTGCATACGACTGTTTCTTCTTGTCCCTTCACTTTTCACCTTTCACTTTTCAGGATTTTGACTACTCATTGTGGTCAATCGGTAAAATTTGCAGAATTTTCAATTTTCATCTTTAATTGACTTTCAAAATTTTCTTTGTTAGTTTTTAATTACTATGGATTTTTTTAGCGACCCCAATTTGTTAAATGTTAATCTGCAAAACGCTGTCGCTAATAGTAGCAATACCAATTTGTTCAGCGCGCCAAATCCCAATGACCCAAATCAGACAGCTTTATATTTTCAACAGAAATTTTCGGATATATTCAGCGATTTTTTAACCACCTCTTCTGTAGATAGTGGTGACTTAACCGGCTCCAATAGCTCGGACCTTGATTCTTTGCTGGGCAGTTCTACAACAGACTCCTTGCTAACTAACTCCAATTATGAGCTGGTCCAGTTGATGATGGCCCAGAACGGACTGAATGCTTTTACTAATATTGACCAGCTAAACAAAACCTCAGCTCTGATCGGCGAAACAGCTTCATATAGTTATAACGGCGCCAGATTAACCGGAATTATTCAAAGCGTGGTAAATAATAATAATCAGATTTTTCTGAAAATAGATGACAATCTTGTCGCTCTGGATCAAATTGCAGAGATTAAAAAAGGTACAGTTTAATGCTTGATATTATGAAAAATGGCGAAAATGCCATGAGAGCTTTTGAAACTGCTCTCAGAATACAGACAGCCAATATGGGCAATATGAGCACAGTTGGCTACAAATCTCTCAAATATTCTTTCAAAACCATATTCAACAAAGTTTTAAATACGGGTTCGGCCGGAACGATCGATACCGGAGGTACCAATCCCAATCAGGAAGGTTCCACAGTCGGTCTTGCCAATATATGGGTTGATTTTTCCCAGGGAGAAATCGGCAGCGGGGGTAAATTGGACCTTGCTTTACAGGGCAACGGTATGTTTATGGTTTCTCCGGATAATGGCAGAACTTTTTTATATACCAGGTCTGGTAATTTCAAATTCAGCCAGGACGGATTTTTACTGGATAATTCCGGGAGGCAGGTTTATGGCTTCAAATATCTGGGGAATGGACAATACGATACTACCAATATTTCACCGATAAAAGCTAATGATTCCGCTACAGCCGGATGGCAATATCAGGGACGCAGCGGAATATTGGTAAATGATTATGATGCATCACAGAAAAATGTGGGTGATCTGGAAAACGCCAAGCCATTATATAAAGTTGCGCTTACGGATTTTCCCAACAGCGCGGCTCTTATCCAGCATGACGGTACAACATACAGAGCAACTCCCGCAGCCGGCATCCCGTTCAGTCCGGCAGTATCCGGAGAAAACGGTATGGCTGAGGCTATTTCACAGGCTGTTGAAAAGTCTAATGTGTTTTTTATAGGTGAAACGGTTGATGCCATGGAAGTTCAGCGAGCTATGTCTGCGAGTTTGACCGCAGTAAAAATAGCAAGTCAGCAAATACAAAATATTATTCAGCAGTTAGGATCATAAAATAATTAATAGTTTTATTTATGAAATCTAATATCAGCATAAATTATCAGGTGCATCATGAAGACTGGCATATATATAACCCGGTCAAGGACGAAGTTGTCAACGTAACACAGCCGGCGCCGTCATTTTCCAGAAAGGACATTGTCGGCTTTCAAAATCAGTTCAGAAAATTACTGGAGCTCTGGAGGGCTTCGCTGGAAGCTCTTTTTTCGGTATCGTTTGTGGTTACAGGATTCCAGTTTGATCAGCTTTCCTTTAAAGATTATTTTTCCATGGAAAATCATATAATTTATAGCATCAGGGAAAAAGACATGTTTTTTTCCATCTATATCGAGGACAGGATTGCCAAGTATTTGATCAATCAGTCATTCGGTGTCACAGAACTAGCTGTGGACAAGTTATCTTTTTCCGATATGGAGCAGCTGTTTTTCAGTCAGTTGTTCCAGGACCTGTTTATCCCGTTATTTGGGAAGACCGGTATTATTTCCGGACAACCGGATTATGAGTTTATTTATGGCAAAAAAGAAAAAAATACTTTAATCAATGATTCTGAGACCTATTATTTATTTACTTTCCATATGCAGCTACCGAATATTCACGAGAAGACCAAGGTTATTTTCGCTCTCACGAAGAAAAATCTGGAACAGTTTATGAGCCGGTTAAAATTTCCCGGAGAATCATTTTCCAGGATAATTCTTAATCCAATGGTGCAAAAGAAATTTAACACGGAAGTTGATGTGATTTTTGATGAGGTGACAATTAATTTGTCGGAATTACAGGCCTTACGTGGCGGTGATGTTTTATTGACTGGTAAAAAAATAGGTGATCAGGTCGAGGTGATTATAGGCAATGATCTGAAATTTTCAGCACTTCCTGGAATAATAAACGGTAAAATGGGTGTTCAGCTTAAGCATAAACTTGCCGATAATTCGAAAAAAGAAGATAATATTGAAGAAAAATTAACATTAAGTATGTCTGATGATCAAAACTCAGAGGATGAGGAATGGTTTGAGAAATCAGAGGAAGAGGAAGCCGACAGCCAGGATGAGGCATTTGTTTCCAAACTTGATGAAGAGGATAATTCTGAAAATGAATTTGATTGGGAGAATGTTTAATGAGCGTGGATAAAGAAGGTTTGCGGGAGCTGATAGAAAATAATTTATTCGGTGAAGGCGAGGAGAACTTTTCTCTGGATGATTTGCTTAGTAACGACAAAGAAGGTACTGGTGACGGTGAACTGTCATTAGAACCACAGGAAGAACAGATTCTAAATAAAAGTTTGGATATTGAGGACTCTTTTGATGACACGCTGGGTATGCTTAATGAAGCCATGGATGTCGGTACTGTTAGCTCAGCTGAACAACTCAGTGATAAAAACGATTACGACAATCTGGACTTGTCATTCGAATCTGCTGATAGCGAACCTCAGCCCGCAGCAACAATTGATGAGCATGATGAGGAAGAAGTAATGTTCGAGGATGAGTTCCATATACCCGATGGTCAGTCACCGGATATGAAGTTAGGACCGCTGGAAGAAGAAGAAAAAATTGTTGATGATTATATTAACAAAGTTGAAAAGGAAGTTGAGGAAACCCTGGTTATTAATGAACCTGTTTATGACGTCCCCAAAGTTGAACCCAAAATAATCGAGGAACCTGTTGCTCCTCCGGTAAGGGAAAGAACCGAACAGGAAGAATATGTTAATATCAGGCCTATAGAATTTCCTGAACTGGACGCGAAAATAACCGGAAAGAATTTTGACCTGGATTTTTTTGCCAATATTCCCGTAAAAATTGATGTTTATCTGGGAAATACTACCATTTCACTGCGCGAAATTTATGAGTTGACCGAAGGATCGGTTATTGAACTGAACAAACTCTTCGGAGAGCCTCTGGAGCTGAAAATCGGTGGACAGATCATAGCAGTCGGAGAAGTAGTTGCGGTAGACAATAACTATGGTATTATGCTAAAAGAAATTGTAAACGCGAAAAAATGAACTTGAGTATTTTTTATTTTATTAATATATTTGTTGTACTGCTGCTTATATTCGCCCTGATTTATGCAGGTTCCTTCGTTTTGAACTATATTCCGGGACGAAAAAGAAAGAACAGCAGGCTCAAACTTGTAGAGTATCTTCCCTTACAACCACAGATCGGGGTATATATAGTTTCTTTGGATGGCGATGAATATCTGGTTTCAGTGAGCAACAGGTCAATTCAGCAACTCGTCAAAATCGAAAAAAAAGATTTTGCCGGAGAACTGAAAAAGAAACAAGACACAAAGCAATGATACTCGCCGCTCCCGTAATGAACCTGGATTATAATACTTTACTCACAGGAACGCCGATACAGTTCAGCAATTCCATTTCTCTGATAATTTTTTTGTCATTACTTTCGGTTATTCCTTTTTTTCTGATCTCTGTTACTTCATTTTTGCGCATTACTGTAGTTTTGGGTATGCTGCGCAGCGCAATGGGTACACAGCAGTCGCCTCCGAATATGGTAATTATTTCGTTGGCCTTATTTATGACTATATTTATTATGGCCCCTGTCTGGCAGGATATTAAAGTAAATGCGCTTGATCCTTTTAATAAAGGCAAGATTACACAGGAACAGGCGCTGGTTAAAACCATAGAACCGATCAGACAGTTTATGTTTAAACAGGTCAGCGAGAAAGACCTGGCCCTGTTTTCGGAATTTGCCAAACTTGATCTTAAAAAAATTAAATCCCGTGATGATATTCCTACTTATGTTTTAATACCTGCCTTTATGATCAGCGAACTGAAAAAAGCTTTTATGATTTCCTTTGTAATTTTTTTGCCGTTCGTACTTATCGATTTGCTGGTGTCCAACATTTTGCTCTCTCTGGGCATGATGATGCTTTCACCGGTTATGATCTCGCTGCCATTCAAAATACTTTTCTTTGTTTTGGTGGACGGTTTTAACCTCATTGTTAAGGGGCTGATGGAAAGTTATTCTCGCTAGATTATTTCTGCTGACCGGCTTTTTGCTGGCCGCTGTTTATCAGGTTGATTATTATGGAAATTTATCTCCACAGCTTTTAAGGGCAGTGCCGTTTGACCTAAAGCTCGACCAGGACGAGACAGGTGCTCTCAAATATTGGAGCCGGCAGGCAGATAATTTTATTCTCTATAATAATGATGAAACGGATAATTGGCAGCAAGTGTCTTTTCGCAGGGTTCCAGCTCCTGCCAAAAGCCCTGTAAAACTATTGCTTTACAGCAACAAACCTGAGAGCATCAGCCAATCGGGAGTTTTATACAAAAGAGATAATGTCAGCGGTAACTTCAGATTGCTGTTTTATCATATGAACGCGGGTGATGATGACGGGGTCTTGTATGTCAGTATAAAGCCCGGTCAAAACCGGCCATTTTATTATACTGCTGGCATCGGAGGCCCGGACCCGTCAGGGATTTATGTAGGGCGGGTAATTGCCAGAACATTGTTCAAAGAACCCAATTGCGGTTATTTGATGAACCAAAACCTGGAAAGATCTTATGAAATTAAAAAGAGTTATGTATTCGGAGGCATTATTGATGTTTTCCCTTTAAACGAATCCGTGACATATGATGTCAGTGTTACATTTTGCTTTAACAATGATATGAAAGATGAGGCAGAGAAAAAATACAATAGACAGTCAGGAGATCTGTACCGCTATCATGAAATTGTTACCGGTGTTCCGCTTACCAATGGAAACAAACTCTATAATATTGTTATCGGGCAGGACAAATTTCTTCAGCACAATACCAAAACTCTTGATGGAAATTATGGTGTAAATCATCGTTATGAAATATTTTTTCCATCCGCAGGTATTTACGGAATGTATTTGACCCCGAACGGAGGACCAGCCGGCCTGGTCTTCAAACTTGACGAAAAAGTTTATGAATATTACGCCAGTCAGGACATTTTTTTGATGGATATAATAGTTGATTTCCCGCAAACAAAAGTATTGGAAACTTTCCCGCTTCCGGGTTCAAATTATCCCGTTACTATTACTCTTAAAAAGAAAAAGTAGTATACTATTTTTCATGACAATAGGTATAGCTACAGATTATCTGCGTCAGGGTATAAATTTACTGCTTCTTCTGGTCTTGCCATCTGTAGGTGCCGGCTTGGCTGTGGGTCTGCTGATCTCATTGTTTCAGGCAGTTACTCAAATTCAGGAACAGACGCTTACCTTTGTACCCAAAATGATAGTGGTTTTCATTGTCATTTCCATTACTTTTCCCTGGATGGCATCAAGTATAATATCCTGGACTACTTCTCTGTGGTCTAATATTCCCAAGTTTTAGATGATTCTTAACATTTCCAAAATTCTTTTCATGCTGCTGATGACAGCCAGAATTTTCGGTTTGTTCCTCAGTGTCCCGGTACTCAGCGACAGGTCCATACCTCAAATGATAAAACTGGTGCTGGCCTTGTGGATAGGACTTTTGTTGGGTATGGCCACCCCTATGCCGAGCGATATACCTCAAATACCGCTGGTCTTTGTAATAGCTCTGGTAAATGAGCTTTTTGTGGGGTTCCTAACCGGTTTTATTTGTCGTATTATTTTTGTAGGGATAGAAATGGCCGGTGCCATGATGGACATGCAGATGGGGCTAAGCGTGGCTGCCACCTTTGACCCGGCAAACGGAGGTCAGGTTACCATTATGGAACGTATTATGTTTACTCTGGCTACTTTTCTGGTGTTGGCAACCAATACACACCATCTGTTTCTGGTATCTATTTATGAAAGTTTCAAGGTCATACCCGTGGCACATTTTGTCGAATATCAGGGAATTTTGCAACAGTTGGGAAGCTTGGCTTCCAAGCTGTTTATGACTGCCCTGGATTTGTCCATACCATTGCTGATCATTATTTTTTTACTGGATTTTTCCCTTGGTCTTCTGGCCAGGTTGGCACCGCAGGTTAATGTTTTTTTCCTTGGGTTTCAGATAAAACCCATGCTCGGATTATGGATATTTGTTTTTATTATTCCGGTTTTGGCTAATGACATCAGCAACATTTTTAACGAGACTATGGTGGAAATTTATAAATTTTTTTCCAATGTAAAGGTGTAGTATGGGCGATCAGGGCGACAAAACAGAAGAACCCACGCCGCACAAGCTCAGGGAGGCGGCCAAAAAAGGGCAGGTTGTAAAAAGCAGGGAAATCACGACTGCTTTTCTGTTTTTTGCTTCTTACTATGTGCTGGCCTGGAGCCTACCCTATATGTGGAAAAGCGTGACCAATTTTTTTCTGTTAACCTTTTCTATGATTTCTCATGATATCGAATTTGCGCAGGTACTCAGAATTTTAAAGGAACTTCTAACAGTCATGCTTTTAACCTTGCTACCTTTAATGCTTACCAATGTGATCATAGCTATAATCGTGGAGTCATTACAATCCGGCTTCAATATGTCTATGGAACCGCTAATGCCGAAACTGAACAAATTGAATCCTTTGGAAGGGTTTAAACGAATATTTTCTTTAAAAGGTTTGGTAGAACTTGCCAAATCTATAGCCAAGATGGGCATTATATTTTACATCATGTATAAAGCCTTACTGCCTGTGTTGCCTGTCCTGTTACGTGCCGGCGCACTGCCTATACTGGCCGCTATTGCCTTGACCGGTGATATCGCCATGAAAGTAGCTATACGTGTTGGTATGTTTTACGCTTTTATCGCCATTCTTGATTACTTTTGGCAACGTCAGCAGTTTATGAAACAAATGCGCATGACCAAGCAGGAAGTAAAGGATGAATATAAAAAACTGGAAGGCGATCCCATGGTCAAGCAGCGGCAAAGAGATATGGCCAGATCATTATCGTCAGGACGCAGAGGTGGTGGGGTGGCCGGAGCTGACGCTGTTGTTACTAACCCTACACATATAGCTGTGGCCCTTAAATATGATAGCGATGTGATGCAGGCACCTCAGGTAGTAGCCAAGGGAAAACTTCTTATTGCCGAAGAAATCAAACGAATTGCCGACGAGAACAATATTCTTATTACGGAAAACAAGGAGCTGGCCTGGGCCCTTTTTAACGCTGTGGAAGTAGGGCAGGAAATAACTCCGGAACTTTATACTGAGGTAGCCGGTATCCTGGCTATTGTATACGAGATCAGGAATAAAAGAAAAAAGGCGGCGTGAATAAGAGATAAGAGATAAGAGATAAGAGATAAGAGATAAGTGGCAGGTGGAATGTTGAAGGGTTGAATTGAGTCATACTGAGCTTGCTGCTTAAGTTTAAAAAGATCATAGGGATGAAAAGTGTTATATAATTTATTTAAAAACAAGTCATTTCAGATATCTGTTTTGCTGGTTATTTTTTCCATTGCGGGTTTAATGATTTACGAAAGAGGCAAAGACAAGGCCAATGAACTTTCGTTGCCCAAACCTGTAAGCAAGATTGAACCGGCTGCTACAAATAATATTACGGTACATATCGAAGGCGCTGTTAAAAATCCGGGAGTTTATATAATTTCACCCGACATGCATACCTATGAACTGGTTTTACTGGCCGGTGGAATTTTACCCGAGGCCTCCTTAAAAAAAGTTAATTTGGCCAAAATATTGATCGACGGAGATAAAATAATGATTGCCGCTGAAAAACAAAAAAACTCTAAATCAGCGGCCAAAGTTGCAGCTGTTAGGGAAAAGTTAAATATGGTAAATATCAATTACGCCAACAAAGAACAGTTGATGAGCCTCCCGGGTGTAGGAGAAAAAACAGCATCGGATATTATCGCCCTCAGACAGAAAAACGGAATTTTTAAAGAAATAAATGATTTGTTAGTCATCAAAGGTATGGGCAAAAGCAAACTGGAAAAAATTAAAAAGTATTTGTATCTCTAAAAGTACATTCCAGTTATTTCCATGAAGCGGCTTTGTTTAGGGACATGAAGATATATTGTCACACTGAGCTTGACGAAGTGTGACGATATACGTTTTGTCATGCTGAGCCTGACGAAGTGTGACGATATACTTTTTGTCATGCTGAGCCTGACGAAGTGTGACGATATACTTTTTGTCATGCTGAGCCTGACGAAGTGTGACGATATACGTTTTGTCATGCTGAGCCTGACGAAGTGTGACGATATACGTTTTGTCATGCTGAGCCTGACGAAGTGTGACGATATACGTTTTGTCATGCTGAGCCTGACGAAGTGTGACGATATAAGTTTTAGCGTGAGCTGGTTTACATTGTTAGTTGATGGAACTTTTTCATTGCAATCTTCCTGTGGAGTATCCGATATATGTGAAGACATTTCATGAAGGAGGCAGTAGATGCTATTAAAAATAATTTCTTTAATCCAAAATCGTGTTAATTTTAGAGTAGGGACGAATAAAAGAATAATGGAGCTTCCTAAAGATATGGTAGGTTATATAATCGGCAATAAAGGAAACAGAATAAAAGTTTTACAAAAAGAGTCTGGCGCTGATATTCAGATAAGAAGAGGTGACCATTTTGCTATTATAACAGGGAATCCTGGTGCTGTTGCTTTGGCATCAACAGCCATCCATTTGTTGCTGGCTAGAGAAAACGTAGGGGATATTTTGACAGGTCGGGTTAAGCAAATCACTGATTTTTGCGCCTTCATTGATTTGGGTAATGAAACCCGGGGTTTCCTGCATGTATCTCGTGTGGTCAAAGGTAGGCTGGAACAATTAAGCACAGGCCAGGTATTAACTGTTCGTGTTTTGGAAAAGGACAGCAGATATAGGTTAGTCCTTGATGAAAAAATCGATTAGTTTTATTATTAAAAAATAATAATTGTTTGTTAAAAAACTTACAGTTTAGGCTTTTTACTCAATAAATATGAGATACTCAGTAGTTCGGCATAATACAAACAAATTGAGGTTATACGCTGCTGAATATATAATTAGCTGTCTATTATTTTAAACAAAGGTTAATTAATGAAAAAAAGAATAACTGAAGAAACGGTATTGTTTTTCAGTATAATCAAATGGGTTTTTTTTGCTACCATCATAGGGGGTATCGTAGGATTATCCACTACATTTTTTCTTTATATTTTGAGTTGGGGGATAAGTACAACCCATAGGTATCCGCTATATTTTATATTATTACCGTTAGCTTTATTTTGCAGTGCCATACTTATTAAATATCTGGCTCCTGATGCTGAGGGGCACGGTACGGAACGGGTTATTGAAGCTATCCATAAAAATTTCGGGAAAATTAAAGCTATAGTAGTACCGGTAAAATTAGTCGCCACCGTTATAACCCTGGCTTTTGGTGGTTCGGCAGGGAAGGAGGGCCCAAGTGCGCAAATTGGTGCGGGCTTATCTTCAGTTTTCGCAGATCTGTTCAAGTTTTCTGACGAAGACCGTAAGAAACTTGTAATTTGCGGTATCAGTGCCGGTTTTGCCGCGGTTTTTGGTACTCCAATAGCCGGTTCCATATTTGGGGTAGAAGTTCTTTTTGTCGGAGGTATTTTGTATGAGGTATTGCTTCCTTCGTTTATTGCCGGAATTACCAGTTATCAAATCTCATCCAGGTTAGGTATAGTTTATTTCTATCACCCTACCAATATATTGAGCGGTTTTACAGAATTATTTTTTATTAAAATAATTCTCGCCGGCATTTTTTTTGGTATTTGTTCATTTATTTTTATTGAAATATTAAAATACGGGAAAAAAATTTCTCAAAAAATGAAAATATGGAGTCCGTTAAAAGGTCTTTTTGGCGGAGCATTGCTTGTTTGTTTATCATTCATATTCACTACAAAATATTTAGGACTGGGGTTAGAAAGTATAGAAACGTTTCTCAACGGAAATTTTGCTGATTGGGGTGCTTTTATTTTAAAACCTGTATTTACCAGTATTACTTTAAACTTTGAGGGAAGCGGGGGTGTAATAACCCCGATATTTTTTTCAGGGGCTGCGGCCGGTACATTATTTGCTCGGGTTTTACATCTGAATGTAGCAAATTTTGCCGCTATCGGAATGGTCAGTATGCTTGCAGGCTGCGCCAATACTCCTATAGCTGCAAGTATTATGGCAGTAGAACTTTTTGGCCCCAAAATAGCACCTTATGCCACAGTAGCATGTATAATAAGTTTTCTCATGACCGGGCACAGAAGTGTTTATCCCTCGCAAATATTGTCTGTTACCAAATCACAATCAATACAGGTAGATATAGGTAATGAAATCAAAAATATAAAGCCGGTCTGTATTTCTGCAGGAGAAGACTTCAATAGCAGATTACGTCAGGTTTTTATTTCTATACGGAATTTATTCAGGCTATAAATATTTTTTTCCATAATCAGCAGCATAAATAGGTTTTTAAGGGTTACTCTTCATGATATAATCAATGTCTGCTGTATGCTTAACGAAGCCAAAATTAAAAAACGCATCAGGCAACTGCAAGAACAAATTAATTATCATAATAATCGATATTACAATCTGGATACTCCGGAAATATCCGATTTTGATTATGATGTTCTGGTCAAAGAACTGGAATATTTGGAACAACAGTACCCTCAGCTAAAACAGCCCGATTCACCCACATCCGTAATCGGAGCCGGAGCATCTGAAAATTTTGCCAAAGTTCGCCATATTATTCCCATGATCAGTTTATCCAACTGCTATTCTTTGCAGGAGGTCACCGAGTTTGACACCAGAATAAAGAATCTGCTGGTTAAAGATGTCAGTAATTTAAAGCCTGTTGAGTATTTTTGTGAACTGAAAATCGATGGACTGGCTGTCAGTCTTGTATACATAAATGGTACATTGGAGAGAGGTATAACCCGCGGAGATGGAGAAATTGGTGAGGATGTCACGCAGAATATTAAAACAATAAAAGATATTCCTTTAAAAATAACATATAAAGAACCTTTGGAAATCAGAGGTGAAGTATATCTGGAAAAGCAGCAATTGGAAAATATTAATAAAGAGCGTGAAAAGATTGATCTACCCTTGTTTGCCAATACTAGAAACGCAGCGGCCGGTTCATTGCGTCAGCTTGATCCCGAGGTCGTAGCAGTCAGAAATCTGCGTTTTTTCGGATATTATGTTGTTAATGCCGGATCGATCGGTATCGATAGCCAGGAGCAATCCTTTGCTTTTTTAAAAAAATATAATTTTAAGACAAACCCACAGGTTTTGTTGTGTCGGGATTTACCTCAGGTTTTTGCTTTTTGTAATGAATGGGCTGAAAAAAAAGATGATCTGCGTTATGAAATTGACGGTGTAGTTGTAAAAGTTAACAATTTGCAGTATCAGGATGTATTGGGTATGACAGCCAAGTCCCCGCGCTGGGCAATCGCTTATAAATTTACTGCCGAGCAGGCAAAAACCATCATCAAGGATATTGTTTTTCAGGTTGGCAGGCAGGGTACTATTACGCCGGTTGCCATGTTTGATCCTGTAAAAATAGCCGGAGCAACTGTTTCCAAGGCCACTTTGCATAATCAGGATTTTATTGAGGAAAAAGGTGTAAGTATAGGTGACGAGGTGGTGGTTAAACGCGCAGGAGAGGTTATTCCGGAAGTAGTTATGGTTTCACACAAGAATAAGGCAGGCAAGGCAGTGCATTTTCCTCATAAATGTCCTGTTTGTTCTACACCGCTGATAAGTCCGGAAGATCAGGTTGCTATCATATGTCCCAATGAAGAATGCCCGGGCAGGGTAAAAGCACAGATACTGCATGCTGTATCCAGGGATGCCCTGAACGTTGACGGTCTTGGTGAAAAAATGGTAGAACAGCTAATTCGCAGTCATCTTATCGGGAAATGGCCCGATCTTTTTAAACTGACTGAAAAGGACCTGCTTGGTCTGGAACGTGTCGGCGACAAAACAATAGCCAATCTTTTGCAGGAACTGAATAAAGCAAAAAAAATGCCGCTAAAGAAAGTGTTGTATGCAATGGGTATTAAATTTATCGGTGAAAAAACCGCGGATATTATTGTAGAACACATTTCAGATTACACAGACCTTTTCAGGATGACTGTTGAGGAATATCTGCATATTGAGGGAATTGGAGAGAAAACCGCCCGCTCGCTTTATGATTTTTTTCAAGATCAGCATAACCGGCAGTTGTTCGAACTTTTAAAAGAAAGAGGTTTTACTCTGCAGAAAGTTTCACAGCGGCTGGGCAACCAGTTGGCCGGGCTAACTTTTGTCTTGACCGGATCACTGGAAAATTATTCACGATCGCAAATAGAACTTGCTGTTAAAAATCACGGTGGGAAAGTGGGGAACAGCGTTTCCAAAAAAACCGACTACGTTTTGGTGGGGACCGAACCAGGTTCAAAGTATGATAAAGCCAAAAAATTAAATGTAAAGATTATCAGTGAGAAGGATTTTGAGGCTCTGCTCAAAACATCATGAATTTTATTGGTATAGATTTAGGAAGCCGTAATATCAAACTTGTGACCATCAGTGTCCAGGGGCAGCTTTTATCTAAGAAAATGTTCGATTCGGTTCATTTTTATAAGCATTATGGAGAATTGAGTAACGGTCAGTTTAAGCTTAATCTGAAAAAACTGGATATCCAGCCCGAAGACAAGATTGTTTCCACAGGTTACGGCAAGCATCAGGTCAATATTCAGCAAGCCGAAAAAATATCAGAGCAAAAGGCCCATGTTTTCGGCGCTATTCATCAGACGAGCCTTAAATCCTTTATTTTACTGGATATAGGTGGTCAGGATACTAAAATTGTACAGGTAGAAAATAAACATATCTTGGATATTTATATGAATGACAAATGCGGAGCTTGTTCCGGCCGTTATTTGGAAAACATGGCTAACATTCTGCAGATGTCCATAGAAGAGCTGGGACAATATGCTGAGGATTTTGTGCCTGTCAGCAATACCTGCGCCATATTCGGCGAATCTGAGCTTCTAGGCAAAATTTTTGAAGGTATTGCCATACCCAGGCTGGCAGCGGGAATAAACTATAGTATTTTTTCTAGGATAAAATCGAATCTCATTCGATATATAGATTATGGTGTGCCGATTATATTTACCGGAGGTGTAGCTTTAAACAAAGCACTGCAAAATATCATTCATAAAGAAACAGGACTGGAAGTGATAATACCTAAAGAGCCACAATTTAATGGAGCTCTGGGTGCGGCAGTGAGCAAAATTAGTTTGCAAACAAAGGCATGAATCGTTATAATGAGTTCAATAATATTCGGAGGTTAACTATGATAAAAAAAGCGCTGGTAGTTCTGATTTTCATGACATGTTTTCTAATCGCGGAAGAAGCTAACACGCCTTGGAACGGCAAGATTGATGATTTTGAAAACGGTAATATTACCGAAAAACCTGCTTGGTGGACATTTGGTAATAGTGAACAGAAAGTTGTTGAATCCGATGTGTTTTCCAAAGATCCGTTGTTTAAATATCTTGGTCGTTATGTACTGGAAGTAAAAGGTAACGCCAAAGATTGGTATGTGGGAGGCATGGGATGTTACCTGGGAGTTGACGCTACTCCATTTACCCACGTTAAGCTTTATGTTTACGGGACAGGTCCGGACAGCGGTAAATTAACTCTTCAGTTATATGATGACGATAACGGCAATTACCAGCTGGAACAGGATGTAAATAAAAATTACGAACCGATTAATGATGACAGGTTTGAATACAGCGCGAATATCAACTGGAAAGGCTGGAAAGTCTTGTTGATCCCTATATCCTCCTTTAAAGATACCAATAAAACAGTCGGTGACAACACTTGGAACCCGGACCATAAAAACGGCTCGGGCGGTCTGCTTCATTTTCAGTTTATCTTTTTGGCCAATACCAAAACAGGCAGCGTAAATTTTAGTATTGATAACATAAAATTAATTGATATGAGGGGTAAAAAAGGGGATAGCGATGAAAAGTAAAACTCTATTTTTATTGATACTTTTATCCGGTTTTATGTTTTCTGCTACTCAGCAGACCAGCGTGCAGGTTATGGTAAATGTGAAAAGTTTTTTTGAGCTGGCTGTAGACCGCAATTTAATTGACTTTAAAACCATGAATCCCGGTGAGATGAAAAGAGATATGCCGGATAACGAGGGTGTTAAGGTCAATATAAAAAGTAACAGCGGAACTCCCTGGTTTCTTAAAATCAGCGATATGTACGAATTAACCAATGGAAAGGACGTAATCTCCAACGGCAATTTTGTATGGTACGGATATCCGTCCAAAACAGCTTTAGGCACCTGGTACGGTAATGGCGAAGACAAGATCAGTCTCAGCCCGGCGCTGGCTTATTCCAGTAATACCAGCGAGTATAACAATTTGCCCAACGGGACGGATTTGTTTTTCAAATTTGCCTTAAAGATCCCACCCAAGCAGAATAGCGGATTATACAGATCTATTGTTGCTTTTACTTTAACGGAATAATTTTATGAAGAAGATAATTCTCTTCATATTCTGTGCAGGATTACTGCAAGTTGGTTTTGCCAATTTCAGCCTGACCATAACCCAAAACCCGGTAGTTAATTTTGGAAGTTTGAATCCTAACGAGGGAGAATGGGTCACCTTTGGAAGCAGTTATCCGAATACTGTTGTGCAATTCGAAGTAAACAGCGGCGCTCCCTGGAGCCTTGATATTAAAGCTGATCCCTTTAACGGCCCTGCTGCAATGGGCGTGGAAAACATGCAGTGGGACCTGGTCTATGCTCAGGAAGGTTCTACTTCCATAACATCAGCTATACCTAATGCCAATCAGAAAAAGACTTTTACTACAACCGGAGAAACCGTATACAGTAAGACTCCGGTAAGTAACGTTACCAATTTGTTCAACTTTATCTGGTTTCTAAGGATACCGGTTAATCAGACAGCCGGGAACTACTATAGTACTATAGTGTTTACCCTAACTCAGTGAGGTGTAAAAAATGAAACGAATTATAATACTTTTAAGTCTACTTTGCGGTTTCAATGTTTTTGCTTTGCAGATCAGTCTGGACCCGCCTCATTATAATGTCCTTATGAAACAAGGCTCTGCCGTGCGCAAAACACTGACATTAACTAATCAGGGCAAGGAAAACCTGAACGTTAAAGTTTATCTGAACGACTGGTATATGCAGGATGGCAAAAAAGTATTTATTCAGTCCGGAATGACGGCTTATTCTTTAAAAAATTCCTGTCTGATTTTCCCTTCATCCTTTTCCTTGAAGGCTAAAGAAAGCAGAACTGTAATCCTGACCCTTACCTCTGCTGCTAATGAAACCGGCGGTCAGTACGGTGTAATTTTCTTCGAAGCCTATCCGCTTGTTAGTATAAAAAATTCCGGTGTATCGTTTGGTGGTCGCATCGGCAGCATGATCTATAAAGAGATCGATGGCCAGGTTTCCAAAGTTTATAATTTAAAAAATCTTAAAACGAGTCTTGTTGGCAACAAACTTTATTATGAATATGCTCTGACCAATGAAGGTAACGTGTTATTGCAACCCAAATGTACCATCGTACTTATGGATAATAAAACAAATGAAGTATATTTAAAGGAAGACCTTAAAGACGTTGTTATTGCTTTGCCCAAGGATACTTTCACCAAAAAGGGCTTTACAGTTTTAAATAAAGTACCTGAAAAGAAAGATAATTTATCTTTGTTGCTTACTCTGGATTTCGGTGACGATAATATTATTATAAAAGAAATCAAAGTGAATGAATAAATGTTAAAAAAATTAGTAATATTATCCCTTGTTTTTACTTTTTCTCTGGCCGGGCTCATTGAGCTTACCTATGATGAAGAAAAACAGGTGGTCATTAACGGAATTACGGGCTTTATAATTATCGATAATAAGGATGTTATTCAGGCTAATACCAAAACCAATCTTTTACTTTTAAAAGGCTTAAAGCCCGGTGAAGCTTCCATTATAGTGCTTACAGATAAAAACAAGACAGCTTACAAAATCAAAGTCAAGCCGCAGGAGCTTGTGGCTACGGCCAAATCGGAAGTAGATTACAGCGGCAAACGTTTTATTAGCAATATCAGCATGGGATACGGTGCAGGCTCATCAAAATCAGATTATTCTCAGAACGTTTGGGACTACGGATATACTTATTATAAATTTAATACTCAGGGTGAAACACCCTGGGGTTTTCTGACAAATTATACATATTTCAAAAATACTGCTGCAGCCCAGGGACTGAACAGCTTTACTACCTCACTGAAAAACAGTTACGGTTTATTTACCATAGGAGATCAGTTTTATGAAGAGATATCTTCTATTGTTTTTCCATCGCAACCCTTGCAGGGCATTAGCTATCAGGGTGCTTACAGCAACCTGGATATACTTTTATTTTATGGCCGTAACAATTTCGGGAATTGGGGCAGTACCGCCGAACGTGAAGAGCGTGATACCCAGACATTGTCTTTTTCCAGGTTGGGTTACAGACTTAACCGAGATTCCAGTGTGGGGTTAAATCTCAGCAATTTCAGCAGCAGTTTGTTTTATAAAACTTTTATTTATCTTTTTGATGTTAACGCGGAGGTGGGTCAGGATAAAAATTCCAGAATGGCAAGAGATTTTACTCTGGCCTATAATAATCATCTTGATTTGAATGCCAAACTGAACTATAAAGATTTCGCTGAAGGCTTTGAACTGCCCTTCGGTATGGTGGACTACAGAGGGTTCAGAGGTTTCAATTATAATCTTAATTATTTTATTAATAACCTGACAGATTTAAGTTATTACGGTGAAAATTATAGAAGGTCTATTAATGCTCAGGACTTGGGAACAAATAAAAACAATTTGGTGTTCAACTGGAGACTGGAAAAGTCCGATAACAGACTACCAGACATCACAGTATATTACTGGGACCAGCGCGATGAGTCGGTTACCAACTCTTATTCTGTGGTAACAGCTATTTCTCCGACTGCCTCAGTGACATCCAATTTTATTAATAATTATCAGTATGCCCAGCAGGGTATGTATTATCAGGCCAGGAAAAAAATATGGTTACTTGATTTGTGGGCCAAATATTCACCGATCCATTATGAAAACGTGGGAAATCCGGCGGCCGGTTATGATCAGAAGAATTATACTTATGGATTCATAGTCCCGGTGATCAAAGGTCTTTTATCGTATCAGGGTGAATATACTCTGGAAGATAATCAGCTGACTACTTCCAGTTACCAGCAAGATATTTACAGGTCGTTTATTATGTTGACACCTATACCGGTTTACAAAACAGCACTATTTTTTAATGCTTTTTACCAATATGATACGCGAAAAAACAGATCTACCGATGAAGTATTTTCTAAACATTTTGCCAAACTGGAACTTATTTACTATCCGAATCCTGATGGTAATTTAACCTTTGGTTTTTACAGGACAATCGACGATGCTCCGGTTGCGTTTCAAGTATCCAGAGTTCTGGATGAAATTCGTCTGGAATATTCCCAGAATTTCAATTATCTGGCACAGTTCGGTAAGGGTAGAGCTGTATTGACCGGTATGGTTTACTTGGACGATAATGCAAACGGCCAACTGGACGAAGCGGAAAAACCTGTTCCGAATATCAGGGTGAAAATTTCCGATGGTCAGGTATCGACTACCAATCAATATGGTGTGTATAAATTTGACAACGTATATGAGGGCTCCACTACCATTGAGTTGGAAGAAGGAACCCAGAAACTTTCTGCCACAGAAGATTATCCCAAATTTGTACAGGTCCAGCCCGGTCAGAGAATGGTTGTAAATTTTGGCGTACTTCTGGCCAACAGGATTTATGGCAATGTTTTCAGGGATGACAATCAGAACGGTACTAAAGAAGAATTTGAAAAAGGTTTTTCTGGAGTTCGTATAATAATTGGGGAAACTGTTATAAAAACCGACGAAGACGGATATTATGAATATGTGACTGAAGGTATCGGTCAGGAATTTCCAGTAGAACTGGATTTATCATCTGTTCCTGACGGATATAAACTTAGTGGAGAACGTAAAACTACTGTAATCGGCAACGGTAAAGTTAATTTTGTCCTGGAAAAAGTAAACAAAAGTACCTATAAAGATGATTACGTGGAAATAACCGGGATAAAAAAGTTGAACAAGAAGGAATTAATGGTATCCGGAAAGATTTTAAAACCGGTACAATACGCGATTATTAATGACCGGAAATTCAATATAGAATCAGGCGAGTTTCAGGTCAAAGTACCTGTTTCCGGGAATAAAGTTAAGGTAAAATTGTATACCCGAGATCGAAACTATTGGATAAAGTTTTTTAGTTATTGATGGATTATACCTCAACCAAGTTGGTTTACGGTATACTCGCACAAATTTCGGAATTCGGCGAGGCGTCAAGGAGCCAGACGCGCAGGCGTATTTAAATATACGACGAGCACATGGTGACGTAGACAACAAAGCCCCGAAAACCAAATTTGAAAGAGGGAGTTTACAATGAAAATAGCTGTTGTGGGTACGGGTTATGTAGGCTTGGTAGCGGGTAATTGTTTTGCCGATTCCGGTAATCAGGTAATCTGTGTAGATATAGACAAAGCTAAGATAGATAAACTGAAAAAAGGGATCCCTGTTATTTATGAACCCGGTTTGGAAGACCTTCTGGCCAGGAACCTCAAAGAAAAAAGGATCAGCTTTATAACCGATATCAGGGAAGCTGTTGAGCAATGCGAAATTATTTTCGTAGCTGTCGGAACACCTCAGGGAGAAGACGGCTCAGCGGATTTAAAATATGTTTTGAACGTGGCTGCGGATGTAGGGTTATTTATGAACTCCGATAAAATTATCGTTAACAAATCCACAGTGCCGGTAGGTACTGCCGAGAAAGTACAGAAAACAGTTGAAAAAGAATTGCATAAACGTAAAGCCAGATTTAAAGTTTATGTTATCAGTAACCCGGAGTTTTTAAAGGAAGGCACTGCTATTGACGATTTTATGCGCCCTGACCGTATCATTATCGGTGGTAGTTCTGAATATGCTTTAAATATGATGCAGAAATTGTATTCACCATTTTTGAGAACAGACAATCGGATATATTTTATGGACAATAAAAGCGCGGAGATTACCAAATACGCGGCTAATTCTTTACTGGCTACCAAAATTTCATTTATGAATGAAATCGCGACATTGTGTGATAAAGTCGGCGCCAATATCGATAAAGTAAGAGTAGGAATAGGTTCGGACATCAGGATCGGGCAGAAGTTTTTATTCCCCGGAATCGGTTACGGCGGTTCCTGTTTCCCTAAAGATGTTAAAGCACTTATAAAAACCGGACATCATCATGAAGTGCCTATGGATATTTTGCGATCCGTAGAGGAAGTTAATCATAGACAGAAAAAATTTCTCTTTGAAAAAATTAAAAAGTATTTCAGCTTAAAAAAGCAGTCTCTAAAAGGAAAGACTTTTGCCGTTTGGGGTTTGGCCTTTAAACCCAAAACCGATGATATGAGGGAGGCTCCTTCCATAGTTGTTATCAATCATCTCCTGGAACACGGGGCCAAAGTCCAGGCCTATGATCCTGTGGCTATGGATAATTGCAGGTCCATTTGGGATGAGACTGTATTTTTCGGGAAAAACGCTTACGAGGTACTGAAAGGGGCAGATGCTTTAATTATTCATACTGAGTGGAACGAATTTCGTACCCCTGATTTTTTGAAAATTAAAAAGCTCCTAAAAAGTCCTCTGATATTTGACGGACGTAATATTTATAATCCGGACGAAATGTTGCAAATGGATTTCGAATATTTCTCCATTGGACGATAAATGTATATAAAAAAAATTGTCTTGATCTGTTTCCTGCTATTTTTAACGGTTGTCGCTAACGCCGCAATCAGTGATGAAAACTGGGAGAAATTGAGTAAATACTATTATCTGGCCAAAACAGCGAGCGCTGATCCCCAGGCTCATTTTAATCTGGCCATGGCCTATGCTTATACGGGTTTCGTTGAGGAAGGGTTCAGGGAACTGTCGGTTATACCTTCACTGGACAAAGAATTCGCTAAAAAAGTTCTGAGCAAATATCAAAAAAAAGTAGCTCAAAATAAAACCAACTGGGAAAATCATTTCTATTATGCTTTTGCTTTATACTTTAATGATATGAAGGATAAGGCTCAGGAAGAATTCAGAAAAGTCATTCAATACGCCGGAGATAATGCGGTTAAAGGTTGGGCATATGGCTATATTGCTTATATATATGGAGAAAAGAAAGACTGGAATAAAGCTCTGGACTCTATTACAACAGCGGTAAAATTTGAACCTGACGGCGCAGCTCTTTATTTTGCCATGAGTATTGCTAAAAAAGAGAATGGGGATGCTGTGGGAGCTACAGGAGCAATACTTAAGGCCAGCACTCTGCAGGCCAGGCAAATGGTTGGCAAACGATCGCTTCAGCGGTTAAAGAATGAAAAGTAAATTACTTTTATTTTTACTATTCCTGGTAGTTCTTTTTTTTATTTTTAGTCAGATTCAAATTAAAAACACAGGGCCGGCCAAGAAAAACGAACCTGATTTTATCTTGGAAAACAGTACTACCAAACACTATATTAACGGACAGCTTAAATTTAAAGTACAGGCAAGAAGAATAGAAATCCAGAAAAAAAAATTTCTACTTACAGATGCGATAGTTAGTTTTAATAACGGGGTTACCATTGAAGCCGACCAAATGGAGGCGGACCTGAAAAAATCACAGATTATAGCCCGCGATCATGTGATTTTGTTATCTAACAACTTGCAGTATACTGGAAGTTTGATAACATATTTGATTACCGAAAAAAAATTTTTTGGTTATAATGATGGCAAGATAACAATAAAGCCAAGAAAGAAATTATGAACAAACAACTTGTATTGTATTTAATTTCAGCTGTCTTTTCGTTAACAGTTGCCGCTGTCAACACTGAAAAAGTAATTACACAGGACCAGTTGGAAATTTCAGCGGGTCATTTTGAGGTAGACATTTCCAATAATTATTTTACTGCAGAAAATAATATACTTATTGTACAGGGGCCTTTACGAATTACCGCTGATAAAGCCATGTATACTGACAAAAAAGATGTTATTACTTTGTATGACAATATCATCATGCTTTATAAAAAATTAAAAATCAATTGTAATCACCTGATTTATAACCGAAAGATAGACTCTATAACTGCTTATGATCAACTGTTTGTGACTTACAATGATTTTTTTATACAAGCCGATCAATTAACCTATGATATGAAAAAGAATGAGGTTTTTTTCGCCGGCCCTACTGTAATTCGTCGCGGGAAAAATGTAATCAAAAGCAAGGATATTATTTTTGATGTCAATAATCAGAAGCTGTTATCCAAAGAAAAAACCAGGGCTGTTCTGGATGAAGTGAAGTAAGATGTCATCAACCGAATTTCAAACCAAAAAGGATACTATACAGGCAGATCCTAAGACAATAATGGACATTATTATAATCGGAGGAGGGCCTGCAGGTATTAGTGCCGCGCTAATGGCTGAAAGTCGAGGCTTGAATGTTCTTCTAATTGAAGAAGCGGTATTATGCAGCAATTTATTCAATGTCCCCTATATTGAGGATCTCCCTTATTTCGACGAGGAAAAACTGGTCGGACATAAGCTTTCCGACCTTCTCATTGCCAAAGTTAACGAACATAAATTGCATGTAGTCTATGAAAAGGTAACGGATTTGGATGTGTTGGAAAATAACAGAAAAAAGATAATCACCGATAAACATGTTTATTACTCAAAAGCAGTTATCATCGCCTGCGGTTTCAAAAATAAGAAAATACCGATAAAGGATGATCAGAAATTCTATGGTAACGGTTTGTCTTATTGTGCTCCCTGTGATTATATGTACTATCTGAATAGCCCTGTTCTTCTGGCAGGGAGCTCGGAATATGCTGCCAAGATGGCTTTATATTTGACGTCTTTTGTCAGCCAGCTTTATTTTGTAGTAAATAATAATAAATTTACGGCAACTGAGTTCATCAAAAAAGAAATCTATAAAAATAAAAAAATCAGGATTTTTTTTCAACATGAGCTATTATCCCTGGATGGTAAGAGTAAATTGGAAGCCGTTCGCATCAAATCCCTGGGAAATAATAGAGAAGTATCTTTAAATGTAGCCGCGGCTTTTATTTATATGGACATAGAGGGTAACATCGAGTTTTTATCGAACAAAAAAAACGGGATAAACCTTTCTGATGATCAATTTATCATTACTGACAATCTGACCGAAACTTCGGTCGCAGGCATATATGCCATAGGTACTGTCCGGCACGGAACTATGAAGCGGATAACCGCTGCCACGACTGACGCTCTTACTGCCGTAAATGAAATCCAACATTACCTATATTTTTTGAAATGAATATCGCGCTGGTAGGCTATTTCGGACATGACAATCTTGGCGACGAAGCCATTTTACAAAGTGTTTTGCAGCAATTAAAAAAATATCATGTTCCTCTGAGGATCATTGTATTTACCCAGACTCCGCAGGAAACGTCCAGGCGTTATAAAGTTATTGCCTTTCGAAGAAAATCATGGCCTGATCTATTAGCCGGTATCACCATGACTGATGTGGTTGTTTTTGCAGGAGGCTCACTTTTACAGGACAAAACAAGTTTTAAAAGCCTGCTCTATTATTTGTCGATTATTTTTTTGGCGAGAATTTTCAAGAAAAAAATCATTCTTTACGCACAGGGTATAGAAGATTTTCGTTATCCGCTAAGTAAATGGCTGGTAAAAACGTTTTTAGGCTATACACATTTCATCAGCGTCAGAGATGAAGAAAGTTATAAATATCTTAAAGATGTACTGAAAATAAAAAAACCGGTCCATTATACTGTGGATTCCGCTCTGATGCTTTGCCCTTTACAAACGGATAACCGTTATCTGGGCTATATCGGATTGAATTTTATCGATATAGAAAATTTCCCGTACAAGAATGTGTCTGACACCTTGGTTAAATTTTCCCGGGAACATAATAAAAAATATGTGTATATTCCTTTTCATGAGGAAGATTTGAAAATAGCCGGCACCTTGCAGCAGCTCATACCCAGTCAGTATTTTGAAGTTTTGCAACCGCAGGAGAATATATCCATGCTGATAGGGATTATGCAGCAGCTGGACATGGTAATCGGCACCAGATTACATAGCTTGATCCTTAGCGCGGCAGCTTATACTCCATTCATGGGCATACATTATCATGATAAAGTGGAAAGTTTTGCCAAAGAAGTTAAGCAAAAATATATGTTGTTTGATAATTTACAAAACGGTCATTTCTATAGTAATCTGGTAGATGTTTTTTCTCAAAAGGAAAGTTATAAAAATCAGCTGAAGTTTTTGGTGGAAGACCTGAAAACAAAATCAAAAAACAACCTGATTAATAATATCATAATTAAATATGACAAAACGTGAAAATAAACTGCTGGGCCTTCTTTTTTTTAACCAGGGGTATACTAACTTAATTCTGCAGATTAACGAAGCTATAACTGCCAAAAAAAGTTGTTCGATAATTACTCCTACAACCGAGATTTTAGGGGCGTGCCTTGATGATCAGGCAATTTACGGGATAATATCTGAGGCACAGATACTTTTACCCGATAGTGTAACGCTTATTCTTTTATCACGTTTACTGCGCAAAGCAATAACACGAAGGCTTACCGGTATCGATACCATCTATGAGCTTGGCAGGCAAACAACAAGGCAATACAAAGTGTACCTGCTGGGAGCGCAACAATCTGTATTGGACCAGACTGTAAAACGTGCCGGGGAATTATTTCCGGCCTTCAAAATTGTCGGCTGCCAGCATGGTTATTTTGACGCAAAGACTGAAACCGATAAAGTTATCAAACATATTAACGACTCCGGCGCTGAAATATTGTTCATAGGCATGGGTTTCCCTCGTCAGGAGAGGTTTATCAGTGAGTATGGCAAGCAAATACTGGCCCCGGTTAAAATTACAGTAGGCGGCAGCTATGATGTGATTTCCGGTCATTTGAAAAGAGCTCCCAGATGGATGCAAAACAGCGGCTTGGAATGGCTGTTCCGTCTGCTGCAAGAGCCTACACGTATTTTTAGAATGTCGCTTATTCCCTGGTATTTGCTCAAACTGCTCTCAGCGGAGATACAACACAAATATGATCGGCATTGATATCGTAGAAATTAGTCGTTTGAAGGCCCTCATTAAGGACAGAGGCTTTCTGGACAAGGTTTATACTGATGAAGAAATTGAATATTGCGGCTCAGCCAAATCCGATCATTTAAAAGCCTCACGTTTTGCCAACCGTTTTGCTGCCAAGGAAGCTATTTTTAAGGCGGTGGACAAGCTGGACGCTTTATATTGGAAAGAAATTCAAATACTTAATGAGCCCAGTGGAAAACCAGTGGTTACATTTAGCGGTAAAACAAAAAAAGTAATGCAGGAAAATAAGTTGAATATTGAATTGTCTTTATCTCATAGCCGTCAGTTCGCGGTTGCTGCCGCTATGTGCGTTCGCGGCTGATTTTCAGTTCATACACTGTACGTATTCTTCCATACTTTCAAAGATTTTAATTTTTTGATAAATATAAGTAGGAGTTATAATTTCTCGGCAGTCATCGGATATGCTGCAAATCGAGAACTGTTTTTGGTTTTTTTCCGATTCTTTTTGCCCCCTTAGCAACGTTCCCAGACCTGAAAAATCAATATAATGACAATCTTCCAGGTTCAGTGCTATATTTTTCTTTTTGTGATAGAGAATGTCTTCAAAGGTATCGGTCAACTTTTTAGAATCATCAAATTCAACATCACCTTCAATAAAAATAAATGACGTATTACCTTTATCTTCAGTCTTTATATTTCGCATATTGTTGCCCCCCTGTACATAACTAACCCCATTAATAAAATATCAAATTTTATTAATAAATGCAAATTTACTAGTTTATTTTTTTTTCAGGTTTGCCCCGGAGCAGCAAATATCTATTGCTGACTTCATAAAAGCAGCCAGTCCGGACTTCACTTTATCAATATTTTCAGCAAAACGTTGATCAGAAATATACAGGTTACCCAGCCCCGCAAAAATTTCGTCGGTGCAGTTATAGAAGTATTTACTGATATGTTGCTGCCATTCCTTGATTGCCTGCTGGGCCAGCGGATGCCCAGGCCCTTTATCCATCAGATCGGCCAGTTTTTGATGAATTTTGGCTGATTCTGAGTTAATCTTAGCCCAATCTTCGGCTTTGTAACCCTTTGTTTTCAGCTGACTTTCCTTGTAGGCATCAGTATGCCCATATTTCTTTTTTGTTTCCTCTGCGTACTTTTCCCGATGTATATTGATTTCACTCAT
>JAQURL010000017.1 GCA_028715625.1 Candidatus Margulisiibacteriota bacterium
CTGAACAGAAGTTATCGCTGTCCGGAAAATATTCTGAAAGCCGCCGGACAGGTGTTACAAAAAAAATATTTATTAAGTGGCAAGACCGATCCTGTAAAAATTCATCTGCAGCAATGCGAAACCGATAGAAGCGAGGCAGACTGGATAGCTGCGCAAATCGAGAAGATGATCGGAGGAGTAGCCAGCTTTTCCAGGGATAGCGGTATAAGCGACGGGCAGCAGAGCGAGCATATCGGCAGCTTCAGGGATTTTGCTATTTTATGCCGCACAACCCGCCTGTTTTCTACAATTACCAAAGCGCTGGAAGACCATGGAATAGCTTATCAAGTGGTGGGCACAGAGCCTTTTTACAGGACCGAACCCTTCAGGTCTGTAATCAAGTCATTTAAAGATGCTTTCCTCGCCCGCAATAAGGAAGGGCAGCAAAAAATAGAGAACAATATAGCTTTTGAAGTTGAGAGCATGATAAAACAGAAAAAGAGCCTGGCCCAAATTTTACATCGACTGCTTATAGACTATCAGTTGTCTGATGAAGACCAGCAAAGGCTGGAAAATATGGCCCGGCCATTTGGCGCGGATTATCTTGGTTTTCTTAGCGCCCTGAATACCCGTCAGGGCATAGATGATTATAACGACAAGGTAGAAGCGGTCTCGGTAATGACCATGCATGCAGCAAAGGGCCTGGAATTCAATTGTGTATTTATCCCTGCCTGTGAAGACAATGTTTTGCCTTTTACTTTTTTTGGGATCAAGACCTCAGAAGAAATCAAAGAAGAGGAACGGTTGTTTTATGTAAGCCTGACGAGGACCAGGAAGTATCTTTATATATCTTTTGCCAGAAAAAGGACAATTAAATATAAAGTGCTGAAACAGGAAAAAAGCCCGTTTCTTGACCGTTTGGAGAAAAAACTATACGAACTGCAAAAACAAACGACAAAAAATGATGAAAAAGAGAAATTCGATCAACTGCAAATGTTTTAGGGGATTTTAAATACTTCTTTAAGGATATTATATAACTGTTCCCTGCGTACGGGTTTATCCAGGAAATAATCTACACCCGCAGCTTTGGACTGTGAAATGTTGGCATTGTCCGCTATGGCACTGATCATTATTATATTGAATGCAGGATTTATATTTTTGAGATAAGGTATCAAAGTTATGCCGTCCAGTTTCCCGGGCATATTTACATCACAAGTTATACAGTCTATTTGATCTTTTAACGGTTCGATCTTTTTAAGTGCTTCATGACCGCTCATCGCCCATTCGATTACATTTCCGCCCAAAATTGTCAGTAATTTGGAGAGGATTTTAATCATAGCCATATTGTCATCGATGACAAAAAAATTATAGGCTTGTGCGTTAGCCTTTAACCCGATATTCATTCTTTTATTTTAATTTAATAAAATATTGTAGTCCAGTAAATTAAAAATAAATTCTGAATCAGCCGGGGTAGATTGCAGATAATGTGTCCAATAAAGTGTCTTTATCCGTCGGCATTTTTAACGCTGAAGCTGCGCCACAGATTTTTGCGTCACGGATAAAATCAGGAGTATATTCACCGGAAAAAGCTACGATATTTAAAGCTGGAGCCAATTTTTTAATTTCAGCGATAAAGTCCATACCGTTCATATCAGGAAGGTTAACATCAACAAGGATGACATTAATCTGATTTTTGAGCATTTGAATCTCCGCGAAAGCATCGGAACCGCTTAAAACCGAACCAATTATTTTGCAACCGAAAGAAACCAACAGGTTTTTAAGGATTGTCGCATTTACCGCCGCAGTTTCAACAATAAAAACACCCAGTGGATTGCCCTGACAGGAAAGCATTTTTTGGTTTGTGCTGGTATCACGTAAATTGAATAATTCTTTTAGAACCACATACATTTGTTCTTTCTGGAAAGGCTTCATAAGAAAATGTTTGGCTCCCAGAATTTTTGCTTTTGTTTTGTTGGCAGCATGGCCCATGGCACTGATCATGATAATTTTTATCTGCGGATTAATACTGCGAATGCGCGGCAAAAGAGTAATGCCATCCATGCCGGGCATATTGATATCGCAGGTAATACAGTCTATCTGATCCTTTAACTGCTCTATTAACGGAAGGGCTTCCTGGCCATTAAGCGCGGAACCTATTATTTCTCCGCCAAGACCTGCTAAAGCAGCGGAGATCATTTTGACCATTGCCTTGGAATCATCGATGACAAAAAAATTGTAAGGTTTTCCGTTTGGTTTTAATCCGATATTTAAAATGTTATCCATACAGTGAATATTGTATTTTAATGTAGCTCAGAAGTCTAGCATCAAGAAAGCAGAATATGGCTTATCTGGAAGTCCGCAAATAGGCATTTTCGAAGGAAATACAACAAATTTTATAGTGAAATTTTTAGAAGAAAGTCAATTTATTCTAGCAACTGAATCGTTCACAACGACAGACCCATTTATAGTTATGTTTTTGCGGTGTTTTATTTCGCTGGTAATGTTGTGCCAGAGCAAGTCCATGCTTTTCATGCCAAGCAATATTCTGTCAGTTTGTATTGTTGTTAATTTGGGATGAGGCAGCTTTAAATATCTGGGAGCCTGGATGCCGTCATATCCGGTAATAGATAGGTCCTTAGGGATGTGAACATTGTGCTTTTGCGCACATCTGTAAATATAATAAGCCATTAAATCTGAGTAACACATGAGAGCGCTAATTTTAGGCTTGCAAGACAAGATTTTATGCCAGGCTACTTCTACTGTGTCAATGTCATGAACGCTTGCCTGAAAAACAAACTTGTCGTTATGATATGGATTGGTTGCAGCAATAGCCTTTAAAAATTCTTTGCAGATAACTTCTTCCTCAGGTTCACCCAAAAGAACGGCAATATTTTTGTGCCCGCAGTTTAACAGCAGGTTTACCAGGCTAGGAGTGGTTTGCTCTCTTTCACAATAAACGCTTGTTATTTGTGGATAGTGGATGTTGGGATGTCCGGCGTTGACCAGACAAACCTTATATTCCAGAGCTTTTTCAATATATTCGTCGGATGTTTTTCCAACAAAAAGAATACCATCCAGACCATAAATATTTTTAGGAGAAATAGCCCCAAAATTGTTTAAAACTCTGATATTTACATTTAATTCACCTGAACGCGAGAAAATTCCCAAGAGAACTTCATTATAAAAGTCACCAAGAAAATAATTCTGAAAATTATCAAAAGCCACACCTATAGTGGTTACGTCGCTTTTATTTTTTTTATATCCGCTGGCATCTATTAAAGTGTAAATTTTATCGCGTACATCCCTGGAAATTTTATAGGGTTTATTGATAGCCATGGAAACTGTAGCTATAGATACTCCGCATTCTCTGGCAATGTCTTTTTGTCTGATCATATGCATATATCGTAAAGGCTTTTGAAAAATTTTAAGTTTTATTTAATTTTATTTAAATTTAAATGAATTAAGTTGAAAATTTTAACACCGCTGAACGTAATAACCTTAACAATGCAGCATAGAGCATATCAGATGAAACATAAAATTTTGAGCCTAAACTGTAATATAGAAAATTTTATTTGTGAAAACTCGAATGAAGCAACATATCTGCCCTATGACTATATAAAATACTTTTATCAGAAATTGAAACCATATATAAACAACTGGATAAAGAATATCCATATGCCACCATATGAGCTTGAATGGCAGATCAGCAGTCAATGCAATTTGCGTTGTGTATATTGTATAGGAAGCAGGGTTAGCACAAGTGCAGATGACACCGGGCTAAAAGATGTATTTACAGAAGATAATGTGATAAGGGTAGCTCATGCGATAGCAAAACTTGAGATTAACAACTTAAGAGTTTCGTTAGTTAAATTCTCAGGGCTCAGGGGTGATCCTCTACATAACAAAATAAGGCGAGCAACTATTAAAGCCATGAAAGCATTAATTGAGACACAGGATCAGATAGATATTGCCTTGTTTACAAATGGCCAGGGACTGACAAAAAGGGACGGGCTATATGAGGCTTTGCGATTTGCCAGATATATCAACATCAGCCTGGATGCAGGATTGCAATCTTACATGCAGGTGAAAAGACCCAAAGACAAAAGAAATAATTTTACAAACGTAATTAATAATATCTCGGAATTTATAAATTTTTGTTGCAAAAATAACAGCGAAACAGCCGTAAATTTAAGCTTTGTAATAATTCCTGAAAACATCAGGGATATCTCAAGCGTTATTAATATTGCCAGAGATTGCGGTGCGAATGCGATAAGGTTTAAATGCGACATCGGGGAACAGTTTTTGTTAAATGATTCACAAAGGGACCGGGCCTATGAACAAATTGAAAAAGCAATCAGTTTATTTGCCACAGATAAATTTGTTATACATACAACTCATTCCGCTGAAGAATGTAAAAATAAAACATATCGTTTGTGGAAGCAGCAGTATCCGGGGAAATGTTATTTTTATAAATTTTTTTCAACAATTGCTTCTGATGGAAACATTTATCTATGTGATCATAATTCCCTGAAAGGCGCATACAGCCCCGGCAATGTTTTGCGGGAACCTTTTAATGAATTATGGGAAAAGATAAGTAAAGGAGAATTCAGCACTGCGCATTGTTATAGCAAGGTCTGTCCTCCATTCGCTAACTCCAGTAATTTTTTGCTGGAGTTTTTATGGAAACACAGAAAAAATATTTAGCGGATTTGTAACCAGGCAGGATTAATGTCCGGCACCGCTGTACATAAATGTTTTTCGGTTCCCCATAGCCGTCTGATCTCAGCATTGGATGGCATGGTGCTTCTAAGTTTGATGCTGGCATTTAATTTAAAAAAAATAATTTCATCTGTTCCCCAGATATCTTTTTCAAAAACTTGAGAAACATCTGCGAAATACGCACCGCCGTGATCTACAAACAACAAACCTTCAGATTCAGCATCCAGACCGTAATTTTTATGTATCCAGGAGTCAGGATAATAAATGCCCCTTTTAATAGTTTTAGTTAAAAGTTCTGTTTCTTTTTCAATCATATTTAGAGTTTTATTGCCGAGCCGGAACTGTTCGGGCATATCTTCGTGAAAGTCGATCAGCAGTTTTTGCAGCATGGAATAGTAAAATGTTTGGCCTCCAATAGTTATAACCGGGTAGAAATTAAAGGGGGGAAACATTTCCCCCATATTTTTTTTAGAAAACAGTAGTTCATTACGAAGTGTCAGTATATTTCTGCCGGGCAAAGGAGCCTTCAGTAACAAAGGCAGCTTATGGTTCTGTTGGTCGAAAAGCAGAAACGTTTGAAACGTACTCATGCCCACCCGATAAGCCATAGTGTGGCAAGAAGCAAGAAAGTTTTTCATATTTTCTGTTAATATTGAAAAAGGTTGGTCAGAGATAATTTTGTTTTGCATAACAGGTATTCTCGTTTTTGATAAATGTGCTGTTAATATATCGGTTTATTATTTATACTAACCTGAGAAATTTCAGGCACGTTTTCTGGCAAGTTCGGTAAGGAGTATTTTTCTCAGTCGTATCGATTTGGGAGTGATTTCTACCAGCTCATCATCGTTTATATAGGCGATACATTGTTCCAAGCTCATTAACCTGTGCGGTATAAGGGCTACAGCTTCATCCGAGCCGGAAGCGCGCATATTGGTCAGCTTTTTGCCTCTGGCCGGATTTACAACCAGATCGTTATCCCGAGAGTGTTCTCCGATTATCTGGCCTTCATAGATATGGATCCCCGGCCCCATAAACATAACACCGCGTTCCTGCAGATTGAACAAGGCAAAAGCCACGGTGGTACAGGTTTCCTTGGAAATAAGCACACCATTTTTTCGAAAGATTATATCTCCGGCGTACGGGCCGTAATCAGCAAAGACATAATTCATGGTCCCCAGCCCTTTGGTCTGGGTCATAAACTCGGAATGGTAGCCGAGCAGGCCGCGGGTAGGAATTTTGTAGCGCAGTCGGGTGAGGTCATTATCCTGAGAAATTTCCAATAGCTGGCCCTTGCGAAGCCCCAGACTTTCGATAACTTTTCCCATATAGGCCTCACCTACATCTATGGTTAAATCTTCGTATGGCTCCAGTTTCTCTCCATTTATTTCTTTATAGATTACATTGGTTTTAGAAACCTGGAATTCATAGCCCTCACGTCGCATTTTTTCTACAAGAATGGATAAATGCAGTTCTCCTCGTCCCGATACCTTAAAACCTACTTCATCTGTAAGGTCTTCAACGTGCAAGGCTACATCCGATAATAATTCTTTATAAAGACGGTCCTTCAGGTGCCTGGAAGTTACATATTCGCCTTCCTTGCCAGCAAACGGAGAATCATTCGGTAAAAATTTCATAGATATAGTCGGCGGGTCTACCGGTACAAAGGGCAGGGGTATCGGATTAAGAGGATCAGTAATGGTTTCTCCGACATGAATGTCGCTAAGTCCGGTCACTGCTACAATATCACCCGTATTGCCATGCTCAGCTTCAACTTGCCTGTTGGCATTAAACTTGTAAATTTTGGTGATCTTGGAAGCCGAAAGGATTGCTCCTTCTTTGGCAACAACAACATCCTGATTGATCTTCATTTTTCCGGAAGTAATTTTGCCAATGGCTTGCCGACCAAGAAAACTGGAATAACTTATGGTGCTTACCAAAAGCTGCAGAGGACCGTGTGGGTCTCCATTGGGCGCGGGTATGTAGCGAATAATTTCATCAAATACAGGAAAGATGTTGGTTGTTTTCTGACGATAATCCAGTGTAGCATAACCTTCTTTGGATGAAGCATAGATAATTGGAAAATCCAGAATATGGTCCGGAGCGTGCAGGCTGACAAGCAGGTCAAAAACCTGATCAATTACCCATTCACATCGCGCCGCAGGTTTGTCTATTTTATTAACTACAACAATTACCGGAAGGTTGCGGGCAATGGCTTTTTTTAAAACAAAGTAAGACTGCGGCATAGGTCCTTCAGCTGCGTCCACCAGAAAAACCGCCCCGTCTGCCATATAGAGAACACGTTCCACTTCGCCGCCGAAATCGGCATGGCCCGGGGTATCAATAATGTTAATAAGGTGGTGATTATAATGACAGGCTCCATTTTTAGCCATAATGGTTATACCCCGTTCTTTTTCCAGGTCCATGGAATCCATAAGTCTTACAGAAACCTCCTGATTGGACCTGAAAAGCCCGCTCTGCTTGAAGAGTTGGTCAACAAGGGTAGTTTTACCATGGTCTACATGGGCAATTATCGCAACATTACGTATTTTATCCTGTTTCATAAATTCTCCGCCGGTATTAAACCAGGCGATTTATTGTATAGGTGAAACGTAATTTTGTAAAACAAATCCGTTTTGCTATTGAAAAAACTCGAAAAAGTTTCACGACCCGATAAAGGAGGGATACTATAAAAAAATAGTATTTTTATGGTAAGGAAACTTTTTCATTGTTATAATTGTTCAGGTTAAATGTAACGTTAAGATGAATAAAATACGCCTAATTATTTTTGCTTTTTTTTTAGCTTCCTGTTTATATGCACAGAGTAACTCTTATTCTCTGGAAGATTGCTTTCCTCTGGCTTTATCCAGAAGTGAAGTACTGGCTGATGAACAGGAACAGGTTATTCAAGCCGAGGAGCGATACAAACAGGCTGTTGCAGCCTTGTTTCCGAATGTTGGAGGGGTTATTTCACACACAAAGCAGGACCCCAGCGGCACTATATACACAGATCAGGTAAACATTAAGTTAACTGCTACACAACCGCTTTTCAGAGGTTTTCGTCTGGTTGGGGCTATTAAACAAAATGAAAGTCTGCTAAAAGCACAAAAGCAAGCTAAAGAAGCTGCGGCCCTTCTAATTTACGCAGATGTTTCCCGATCATTTTATTTATTGTTGTATTTGCAGCGCGACAAACAATTACTGGAAGAACAATTAAGTTTATACGACAAACGTTTGCAGGAGTTAACTGAAAGATACAAGATCGGCAGATCGAGGCAAACCGAGATTTTAAGTTTTGAAGTATCCAGGTCTCAGCTTAAAACACAAATCGCACAGTCGCAAGCACAAATTCAGATAGCCGAGAATTTGTTAAGTTTTTTTACCGGCCTCGCGGAGCCGATTATGCTTAAAGAGGAAGAAAATACCGCATCGACTTTAAAATCTGTAAATGATTACAAAAAAAGAATAAAGTTGCGACCTGATATGCAGGCCGCAGAATATAAAATAGCAGCTGCAAAGACTGGTGTAGAGGTTGCGGCTGGAGCCATGTGGTGGCCCGCAGTTGATTTGAACGGGAACTATTACTTGCAGCATGCCGTTCCAAACCAGAGTGTTTTGTGGGACGCTCAAATACTTTTTACCTTCCCGAGTTTTATCAATAATCCTGCTGAATTTAGCACGAACACCGCACTTTCGGTGCAAAGGCAATACGAAATAGCTTTTAGTTTGTTGGAACGGAAAACAGAAGAAGATATAGATGATTTGTATAACACTCTGGAATCGGAGAAAGCACAAATTCAACATCTGGAAAATGCTTATGATTTTTCCGCAAAAAATGTTAAAAGCGTAATTCAGGACTACCGGCTGGGATTAAGTAATAACCTTGATGTGCTGCAGGCTCTGAATGCTTTTATCGACACCAGACGGGCACTTAATAAGGTTCGTTATGCATATAAAACAGACTTTGCTGATTTAGCAGCTATTGTAGTTGATGTGCCGCTTAAAGGTGCCAAATAACCATGAACATAACAGAAATAGCGATCAAGCGTCCTGTTATGGCCTGGATGGTTATGGGAGCTTTGATTTTTTTTGGAATTATCAGCTTCCAACGTATGGGCGTAAGTCAGATGCCGGATGTGGATTTCCCCGTAATAACTGTAAGTATAGGCTATCCGGGTGCTGCACCGGAAATTATCGAATCGGATGTTGTTGATATTGTTGAGGATGCCATCATGGGCGTTGAAGGAGTTAAGTCTATTACCTCTACCTGCCGAAATGGTTCTGCCAGGATTTCAATAGAATTTGATCTGAACAGAAAAGTCGATGTTGCCCTGCAGGAAGTACAAGCCAAACTTGCACAGGCACAAAGGTTACTGCCGGATGCTATAGACCCTCCGGTAATCAGCAAATCAAACCCAGAGGATCAGCCAATAATGTGGATTACAGTGAGCAGTGAGAAAAGGCCGCGCAAGGAAATCATGACCTATGTACGTGATATTGTTAAGAATAAATTTACCAGCCTGCCGGGTGTAGGCGATGTTATGCTGGGAGGATATGTAGATCCCGCCCTGCGTGTCTGGGTAAACAAAAAAGCGCTTAATCAATATAATTTAACCGTACAGGACATTATTAACTCTATTCAGTCTGAACATGTGGAACTACCTGCCGGCTCTATAGATAACGCTACCAAGCAATTTACCATTCGTACCATGGGAGAGGCAGGAAATGTTAAAGAGTTTGAAAATATCCGCATGAACAGCAGGGGCGGGCAGCCAAATTTCATTCCTTTATATTTGCGGCAAGTTGCCAGTATTGATGATAGCCTCGCAGATGTTCAGCGTATAAGCAGGGCCAATGGCAAAGCAGCGGTAGGCTTGGGAATATTGAAACAGCGCGGATCTAACGCTGTAGAAGTAGGAAATTCTGTTAAAGAACGGATAAAAAGTTTACAAAAAGAGTTACCGCCAGATTTTAATATAGGTGTCCGAATAGATACGACCAAGTTTATCAGTGAAGCTGTCCATGAATTATTAATAACTTTAATAATCGCTGTTTTTCTGACTTCTTTTGTCTGCTGGCTCTTCCTGGGATCATGGTCAGCCACATTTAATGTGCTGCTGGCTATTCCGACTTCGATTATTGGTACTTTTATTGTTTTATACTTTTCACACTTTACCTTAAATACTTTTACTTTAATGGCACTAAGCCTGGCCATAGGTATTGTTGTCGATGATGCAATTATGGTCCTGGAAAATATTATAAGACACAACCAGAAAGGACAGAGCAGGCTGGAAAGTGCCCGGCAGGGCACACGCGAGATATCGTTTGCAGCTTTGGCCGCAACACTGGCTATTATCGCGATATTTTTACCTGTAGCCTTTATGAGCGGAATAATCGGGAAATTTTTCTTTCAGTTTGGCGTAACTATGACTGTGGCCGTTGCCTTATCTTTATTTGAAGCCCTTACCCTGACACCTATGCGCTGTTCGCAATTTATTGGCGCGGAAGAACATGCTACCTTTATAGGTAAAGCCTTTGCCAGAGGTTTTGAAGGGGTTAGAACTTTTTACAGATATTTGCTGGAAAAAGCCCTTAAAGTAAGAATATGGGTGATAATAATATCTTTGTTATTATTTTCATTCAGTCTAATTATCGCTAAACATTTACGCAGCGAATTTGTGCCGGCACAAGACCAGAGTATGTTCCTTGTCAGAGTGAAAGCTCCGGCTGGCTCTTCTTTGGAATATACAGATAATGTTGCCAAGCAAATAGAAAGTTTTTTAAGTAAACGCCAGGAAATAGAAGGATATTTTTCTACTGTGGGTGGTTTTGGGGGTAATGACGCGACAGCAGCTAATATTTTTGTAAGCATGAAGCCTAAGGCACAAAGAGGTGTAGATAAAACAAAAAGAAAAACATTGTCCCAACTGGAATTTATGAATCTTGCCAGAGGTCAGTTAAAGAAAAATATTAAGGGAGCAAAAATATATCTGCAGGATCTTTCTATGCGCAGCTTTGGAGCGGGCATGGGTTTTCCCGTTGAATTTACAGTAAGAGGTCCTGATTGGGATACTTTGGGCAAAAACAGCATGGCCCTGCTGGACAAACTGGAGCAGAATCCTTCCTTAACAGATGTAGGAACAGATTATATATTGGGTATGCAGGAAATAGAAATTATTCCTGACCGCCAACAGGCATCTCTAAGGGGCGTAAGCCTTATAGCCATCGGGCAAACCATTCAGGCTATGGTCGGAGGCCTTGCTGTAAGCAGGTTTGAAGCAAACGGTCATCGTTATGACATTATTGTTAAGCTTCCGAAGTCCGAATTAAATGATACCCAAATTTTAGATGGGTTATATGTTAGAAACAACAGAGGAGAAACCATTCCTCTTTATCAGCTGGTAAAAGTAGTAAGAAAACCTGTCCTGCAAAGTATTACAAGAATAGATAGAGAAAGGGCTATTACAATTTTTGCGAATATAAAAACAGGGGCTTCACAGGCCGAGGTTATAAAACAAATAGAACAAATAGCCAAGAATTTTCTTCCACCAGGATACCGTATAGTTATGTCCGGCAATGCCAAGGCGGCCAGAGAATCAATGCAAAGCCTCTTGGGAGCACTTGTACTTGGTATTTTAATAGCTTATATGATACTGGCGTCGCAGTTTAACAGTTATAAGCATCCGTTTATCATTTTGCTGGCGTTGCCTTTCAGTGTTACCGGAGCATTAATTGCCCTGCTTTTAACCAATCAATCCCTAAGTATTTACAGTATGATCGGGTTGATTCTGCTGATGGGCATTGTAAAAAAGAACTCAATACTTTTAGTTGACTTTACAAACCAGATGCGGGACACAGGCAAAGATGTGAAGACAGCGCTTTTGGAAGCTTGCCCAATAAGACTTAGACCGATTCTTATGACTTCGCTGGCAACAATTGCCGGCGCGGTTCCTTCAGCCCTGGCTACCGGTCCTGGCGCTGAAACCAGAATTCCCATGGCAGTAGCGGTTATCGGCGGTGTGCTGGTGTCTACACTGCTGACGCTTTTTGTGGTCCCCTGTTTTTACAGTCTGACCAATAAAGACAAGAAAAAGTTATCAGCCAAAAAGTCTAAAATCCAATAATGAATAAAAAGTTAATAAAACACTGTTTTTACGACCGCCGCCCACTATACGATATTTAGCTTAACAAACAGTTACGTTACACGTATAATCGGTTTTATGTTCAGGTTTTTTTTGCTAATTATCGGCTTGATAGTCTTTGCTGTATTATTCTGTTTATTGCCCTTACTCTGGCTTTATCCGTTTACTCCGGAAAAATTGCTGGTTTATGAGCATCCTGTACAAGCTGACGCAGTGGTGGTTTTATCAGGAGAGGCCCATCGTGAGGAATATGGCTTGAAACTGGTAAAAGACGGCTATGCTTCTGAGCTTTTTGCCAGCGGTTTTCAGGATCCCTGGACTATAAAAAAAATGGAAAGGACACTGCAGCAGGCCAGCCATCACGATGTTCTTGTTGAACCCCTTTCAACCTCAACGTTTTCAGACGCATTATATACCAAACGTATTGCCCATCAAAAAAACTGGAAAACCATTCTGGTGGTAACCTCACCGGAACATAGCTTAAGAGCGCGCTGGATTTTTCGTAAGGTTATGCCAGAAATACGCGTCTATAGCGTGCCTGTTCCGCTGGGAATGGATGGATTTGATATTGAGAAGGCAAAAATACCCGGGACCTGGGAGAATATTCAATTTGTCAGTGAGCAGAAAAAGTTTCTGGCTTATTATTTTTTATATGGCTGGCGCTTAAATTTTAATAATTTTCAGGAGGATATCAAATTTAATACTCGTATGGAAAAATTAAAACCGAGGATCAGGGGGGAAATAAAAAAGTTGACCAATTTTTAACTTTAAACAGAAAGGAATATAGAATATGAAGAAAGATGCAAGTTATTGGATAAAAGCTCTAAAACTGCAAACACATCCCGAAGGGGGTTTTTATAAGGAAACTTACCGTAGCCGGGAAGTTATTCCAAAAACAGGCTTACCAGCCAGATACAATAAAGAACGCTGTTTTTTTACTTCTATTTATTATTTGTTAAGAAGCCGCGACAAATCCTGTCTGCACCGCCTGAAATCGGAAGAGATCTGGCATTTTTTTGCCGGTAGATCTTTAACCATTTCCATGATCAGTCCGGCCGGAGAATTACAGCGGGTCAAGCTGGGCAGGAATCTGGAAAAGAAGGAGACCTTGCAGGTGGTGGTGCCGGCTAATCATTGGTTTGGAGCTACGGTAGACCATAAATCTTCATACACTTTAATTGGCTGCACAGTTGCTCCGGGATTTGATTTCGAGGATTTTGAACTGGCCAAAAAAGAACAGCTCCGGAAAGAATATCCGGAGCTGCAAAAGATTATTGAAACGCTAACCTAGAGGAGACTTTTATTTTTCCGCGGAAGCCAGTTCCTCTTGTTTTGCTGTTAAAGCCAGTAAATAGTCGTTAAAGGTCGGCTGGGCGTCGGTGGAAACGTTCTGTTTGCTTATTATGTTGTACTTCTCGGCCAATTCGCTGAGTATTTCAACGGTTTTGTCGATTTGTGTTTTAGTATGGGAAGTATTCAGGATCAGTCTTATCCGGCCTTCTTTCGGCTTTACCGCTGGATATACGACCGATACGGAGAAAATACCCCGGCTGAAAAGTTCTCTATTGAAGGTCATCAAAGTTTGAACATCTGAAATATAGATCGGGATTATAGGGCTTTGGCTTTTTCCCAGGTCAAACCCCATCCGGGTTAGACGGTCACGCATATACTTGTTTTTTTCATGCAGCGATTTAACCAGGTCCGGATTGTTTTTGATCTCATCCAATGAAGCCAGAATAGTTGCCGCGTCACCGGGTGAAAGGCAAGCCTGAAATATATAAGAATTGGCGCCCCACATGATCAGGGGGATATATTTCGCCTGAGTTGCGACGAATCCGCCGATAGAAGCCGTTGCCTTGGATAAAGTTGAAACTATGAAGTCTACGTCCGATGACACACCCAGTTCGGCGCAATAACCGGCGCCATCTTTTCCATAGATCCCAAAAGTGTGGGCTTCATCAACATACATATAAAATCGATATTTAGACTTTAAGGCGCATATCTCCTTCAGGGGGGCCAGGTCTCCGCTCATGGAATAAGCCGATTCCAATACTACCAGGATGTTTTCATATTTTCCTGTAAATTTGGCTATTTTATCTTCCAGATCTTCCACGCTATTATGGTCAAAAGGTATCCACTTTTTTCCTGAAAGTTTAATGCCGTCTATCATAGAGGCGTGACATTCCCGGTCAAAGAGAATTATATCGTTTTTCCCGGGCAATATAGACAGACAGCCCAGATTGGCCGTGTAACCTGTTGGAAAAAGCAGCACAGCCTCTTTATCCATCAGCTTCCCTATTCTTGATTCTATTTCTTTGTGCAGCGAACTCATACCTCCGGACATTGCCGAGGTACCTGCGCCGGTGCCGTATTGCCGGATAGCCGCGCAGGATTTGTCTATTACCGACTGACTGCGGTTCAATCCCAGATAATGGTTGATGCACCAGAGGATACAATCCTGTTCGGGCACATTGAATGCGCCGATAATAGTGGCTGCGCTGTCGCTGCCCTTTTTGGTAAAACCGTTCTGAGAAAACAAACCCAGTTCCTGTTGTTTTTTTTGATAATCATAAAGTTTTTCAGAGATCGCGGCCAGGTCAGTAAGACCTTGGTTCTGAAGCTCAGCATAATATTGTTTTATAGGCTTGAATGTATCCATATTTGTCCCCCCAAAAGATTAATTGTTTACAGTTAAGCCCTGAAATATCAAAAATTAAACATCAAAATTTATGGGTGAATTTGTTATGCTGTTTTTTTAAACTAATTTTGTTATACTAAAAACAAATCGTTTAAAAAGGGGTAACGGATGAATACGAAAATTTTGCAGGATTGTGAGCTTTTCCAGTATTTAAACAGCCAACAGCTGGATCTATTTAAAAATTCCATAAAAGAAAGCAAATTAAAAAAAGGAGAAGTGGTTTTTTCTCAGGGGGATACGGACAATAGTCTTTTTATTCTTATCGACGGACAAGTCAGCATCAGGTTTATTTTACATGTTAATACCGGAGAAATAAGGCCGATCATCAACAAAATCGATAAAGGAAACTTTTTTGGGGAGTTCGCGCTGATCGATGCCCAGCCCAGAACAGCTACGGCTATTGCCCTGGAGGACAGTGTTTTATGGCGTATCACTAAAGAAGATTTTGATAAAGTATTAGAAGATAATAAGGAAGTGGGCTATATAATCGTCAAAAATTTGCTAAAGATCCTAATTCAGAGAATACGGCAGACCGACCAGCAACTGCAGGGAGCGCTGCTTATAGGCTGGAACGCTTACAAGTTTGACAAACTGGATGAAAAATAGTTTTATTTTTCCTCAAAAAAACCAAAGGCACGAAATTTTTTGAAACGTTCCTGACGGATTTTTTCAGGTGATAGTTTTTTATATTTTTCCAAACTGTTCAGAATAGTTGTCTTCATGGTTTCAGCCATGGCTTCGGGGTTAAGGTGCGCCCCCCCGGGCGGTTCACTGACGATGCCATCTACCACTTTTAGTTTGATAAGTTCCGGTGCGGTTATTTTGAGGGCTACGGCAGCTTCGGCCGACCTTTTGGCGTCATTAAACAAAATGGCAGCACAGCCCTCCGGGGAAATTACTGAATAAACGGCAAATTCCAGTATTAGCACTTCGTTAGCCACCGCGATACCCAGTGCGCCTCCACTACCCCCCTCACCGGTAATTAGTGAAAGAACAGGTACTTTTAATGCCGACATTTCTTTAAGATTTCTGGCAATAGCTTCAGCTTGACCATGCTTTTCAGCTTCAATTCCAGGAAAGGCACCGGGCGTATCCACAAAAGTGATTACAGGCATGGAAAGTTTTTCGGCCAGCTGCATTATTCTCAAAGCTTTACGGTAGCCTTCGGGTTGAGGCATGCCGAAATTTCGGTAAATATTGTCCTTGGTGTCTTTACCTTTTTGATGTCCGATCACGGCAATCTTTTGGCCATTGATCCTGGAAAATCCACCGACAATAGCCGGGTCATCTCCGAAACACCTGTCACCGTGCAGTTCCACAAAATCAGTAAAAATTAAAGAAATATAGTCCAGGGTTGTAGGTCTTAGCGGATGTCTGGAAATTTTTATAATCTGGTCCGGCCTTAAATTATCATATACATCCTGTTTTATTTTCAGGACCTTTGCTTTGAGTACATTAATTTCTTCACTTAAATCGATCAGACTTTTTTCAGACAGAGCTTTTAAGCTGTTAATTTTTTCATAAAGCTTGAGGATCGGTTTTTCAAAATCCAGAATAATTTCTTTTTGCATAATTTATTTTCCGTATTCCAGCAATAAAGCCAGTGTATTTTTTAAATCCTTTCGGTGCACCACCATGTCTAGCATACCGTGTTGCAACAGGTATTCGGCGGTTTGAAAGCCGGGCGGGAGAGTTTCCTTTATGGTTTGCTCTATTACTCTGCGACCGGCAAAACCGATAAGGGCACCTGGTTCGGAAATATTTATGTCTCCCAGAATTGCAAAACTGGCCGTGGTCCCTCCGGTAGTGGGGTCCATAAGCACAGAAATAAAAAAAAGGTTTTTTTCAGAAAACATTTTCAGGATGGCGCTGGTCTTGGCCATTTGCATGAGACTGATGATACCTTCCTGCATCCTGGCTCCTCCGGAAGACGAGAAAGTTATGAGCGGCAAATTTTTTTGTATTGCGTATTCAGCGGCCCGGGTCAGCTTTTCTCCGACCACCGAACCCATACTGCCGCCCATGAAACTGAAATCCATGATGCAAACAACAGCTTTGTTCCCGGCTATTTTTGTTTCACCGCAGATCATGGCATCTTTGAGCCCGGTTTTTTCACAAGCCGCGCTGATCCTCTCCGCATAAGGCTTTATATCGTTAAAATCCAAAAAGTCTTGGGCGACAATATCCGGATCTATTTCCTGAAAGGAATCATCATCGGTAAACAGCAGTAGGCTTTCCGAATAATTCAAGCGGAAATGATGGCCGCAGTTCGGGCAAACCTTAAAATGGGTTAGGATAGAATTAATATCTGTGGAGGGTAGGTAGCCGCAGTCCGGGCATTTATTTTCGGTTACAGTTTGGTTTTTTTGAGTCATAAATACTTTTTAAAGTAATTTTATTATAAGAATTATATCGGATATAAACAAGTCCGTCAGAGCAATTGTGCTGACGAACAATGAATTATGCATTAAAATAACCATATGAAGAGCTTTCGCAAAGAGCTGTGGTTCAATACCAAAAACCGCTACGAGTTTGTGCATATAACCCAGGAAGTGCAGCAGGCAGTTAAGGAAAGTGGTATTAAAGAAGGACTTTGTCTGGTAAACGCCATGCATATTACCGCCAGTGTTTTCATAAATGATAATGAATCAGGTCTGCACCATGACTACATGAAGTGGCTGGAGAAGCTGGCACCATATAGTCCGCAGGAATATGCACATAATGTAGTAGAGGACAACGCTGATGCGCACATGAAACGTCAGATCATGGGACGCGAAGTTGTGGTGGCCGTTACAGGCGGCCAGCTGGACCTGGGCCCCTGGGAAGCGATTTTTTACGGTGAGTTTGATGGCCATCGCCGCAAACGAGCCTTAATAAAAATCATCGGCGAGTAAATCTTAATCTTTCAATTTTCAGATGCCGTTCACAATCTCTTGCAAAATCTCAACTAATTCTTGAAACGACTTCAATTTAAGTACGATAAATAGTAGTGAAACTTTTGCGTAACTGTTATTGCCGCCTCATATCCCGTTTTCACTGAAGCTTTGCTTGTCAAGAACGGGGTAAACACAACAGAGGGAATGACTTTGCAGGAGTATTCTGATTAATTTAAAAAGGAGAGATGAATGCTTCATAAAATTATTGCTGTCACTATAGAGGACTGCTTGAATATATTATTGCCAAAATGGCTCAAGGCTATGAAGGAAGCCAGTATTATTGCCGGGGACCTTGTTCTGGAGAAATACTATGGCACCATCAAGCCCCTACAGGACAAGGATTATTCCGAGTCTGTGGATGAGCTTAAGAACGCTTTGAAGAGCGCGGTTACAGAAGCTGATTATGAAGTGCAAAAAGTGCTCCTTATCCGCTTTATTGAACTGGGATTACATGAACTGATGGGCGTGCTTTCCGAGGAGGATAACGAGCAGATCGCCGCTCTGGAAAAAAAGTTTCTACATCGGGGCGAGCTTCCGGCCAAAAGGTTAACGCTGGTCATCGATTCGATTGACGGTACGGGCTGTCTGATAAACACCAATTCCGAGAACCATGTTTTAAAGAGAGGTAATCCTGCAAACAAAGATAATTTCGGCATAAGCATCGGTCTGGCATATGGCAAAAAGATCATTGCCGGAGTAGTGTATATGCCAGCCAGGGATATCCTTATGTCCACTTCTATTCTCGGCGAAACCAGAATAAATAATAAAATTGTCAGGATAGATAAAAATCAGCGGTTTTCAACTTCTGACCCGGTTAAGCTTAGTTCTACACTTAAGAAGTCTCAACTAATTCCCGACTTTAAAGCTCTTGATAAACTTTTGTCGAATACCAAAAATACTGATTCTACCGTGGCCAATATGCTGGCTTTTTTGAAAGGTGAAATGAAGATATATATTTCCGAAGGTATAGATTTTACTGACTTTAATATGTGGGGGTTGATGCTGCGTAATGCCGGTGGTTTTATGGGCAATCTGGAGGGCAACCCCATAACCGAAGAAGACCTGCTGTTAAAAACGGATAAAGGCTGGTTTCTGAAAGGGTTTTTTATGCTGTCACCATCACGGGAGTATCAGCAGAAATTAATAAAAGTTCTTTTAGAAAATAATTTACTAAAATAACCTATGATGAAAAACAAAATTATCAGTACTTTTATCCATACGGATAAACCGGTTTTGTTTTACAGGGAAGACAGACAACAATCTTTAATACCTTACAAATTTAATAGCGGCTCACATATTGTAATTGAATTAGCTGAAACGAAGAATGAACAGGACTTTTCTAATGCCACAGCAAATATTTATGGAAATTCTTTTTCAAAATTAAATTACTCAAGTGTTCTTCAACTGGATTCTATGGTTGTGGTTTTAAAAAAAGAGGGTGTTTTGAGCCCTGCTACTTTAAAGGATTTATTAAAAGCAGTAAAAGATGGCAGAAAAACGATTTCCCTGGATCTGGTTTCTCCGGAATATATACAATTTCTCCATAAGTTTGATTCTTCAATAAGCATTGTTTGTATCTCCGACCCGCATGGCACACCGGACAAAATGATGGAGGGCATGAGACTTTTTCCGGCGGCCAGATTTTTATTAAATGGTGATTTTGTAGATCGAGGCGAGCCCGGTGGCCAGTTCACAACCAATATGCTTTTGACCTCTATTTTTTTGGATAAAACAGGAAAAGCAACAAACACGCAGGATGCGCTGGCCGTGATGGGCAATCATGATGCCATGCTTTTCGGGGCAGCCATTGGAGAGAAAGCAGCGATCTGCGATTTATTACGTCTGGCTTTTCGTTTTAACGAACATGAATATTTGGCCGATAAAATGGGTCTGAATTTTAGCAGCCTGATAGCTCTGGCTAAGAAACAGTACCATGAACAGGGCTTTCAGGGGATTTATACTTCTCGTGGTAATAATATTAAAATAAAAGGCGAATTTGTTTCCCAGAATCGTCTACTGGAAGTTCTTACCACAGAAATGCTGCTTAAACTTGTTTTCAGTGATATAGATATAAAGTTGACCGAGGACGAAATGAATTTTTTACACAACATAAAATATTCCAGAAAACACAAACCTTTAATTGATAAAAATCTGCGACTCTTGGAAAAGAAGCTAACGATCTTAAATCGTCTGGAGAAACTTGAGCGTGCTATAGTTGCGGCTATTACTGTAACAGACACAAGGACCCAAACTTATATTGCAGGTGTTGAGTTATATAAGGAAGAGATAACTTTTCTTAATGATTTTCTGCACCTGGATCAGACACAATACATAGTGAACACACTATTAAAAATACCTACAAATAAAAGCCAGCGGGAAAAAGAGAAAAAAGAAAGGGTCAAAATATTTACACGGATAATTACTGATTCGGAACGAACGAAGCTGGCGCGGATAATCAGGGGAGACCATAATAGCGGACAGCTTCTTTCTCTAGAAGAAGAGCAGGTTATACTTGACCTGCAGCTTCAGATAATTTCCAATAAAAGATTTCAGGAGTTAGCTGAAATGGGATTTTCCAGTTTTAAACTTTATCAAAAACAAAAAATTGGGGAAAAAACGTTCCTTTTTATGCATAGCAATATTCCGGTTGACGATCACGGCAATCTACGCCCGGTTGAAATTGACGGTGTTCAATATTCAGGGATTAATTACCTTACTAAATGTCAGGAAAAAGTAGATGAAATCGGTAAACGGTATCGGGATTTTATTCAAAATTCTCGGAACGCAAAGCCGGTTGAAAAAAGAAGGCTTATCAAAGCATTCTTAAATGAAATTAATGAAACAAGGGGATTTTTATACAAACTGGCCTGGGACTATGAAAGCCCATTATTCGGCAGAAACATAACGACATTGGAACAAACCAGAACATCTAAGTATACAGGATTATGGGCTGAGCCTGAAGATCCCTGGTTTTCGGTTATACAGTCTGAAAAAGGAACCAGAGAAGCTGCTGACAGATTTTTTGAACAAATAGCGCTACAATTAGAAGTTGAAAAAGACAATATACAGATTATTACTGGGCATAAACCATCTAAAGACGGTCTTCCCAAAGTTTATGCAGATGGAAGGATAGTTTGTATTGATGCCGGGGCTTCCGGAGTTTATGGAAACATGGGCGCCTATTTATTGTTATCCGGGAAGGGCACTATTTATGCCATGTCTTTAGCTAACGAAAACAGCAATTCCCCCGTCTTAAAAAAATATGACATTTTCCAGCTAAATACTCAAACTAAAAAATTTGAGATCATCAAGTAAACCAGACGAAATTTCTTTTTATCAGCAACGATATATTGCTTAATGGTTTATAAAATTATTTCTCTAACGGGCCAGATGGCTGTAGAAACCAACAAAATCCTCGCAAGAGGATTAAAGCTGTTTGCTCCTCAACGAAATGGAATCGACACCAGACTGCTAACGGATAATCCTGGCGAACTGGTCAGGATCAGGACAGACGTGCTGGTTATAGATGGCCGTACTAATATTTGGGAAATGCTGAAAAGTCCTGTTGTGAATGCAGATATCCTGAATTCCAGGGTACAGGCATTACGAACTATAAATAGTCTAAAAGACGGACTTTACGAAAAACTTTATGCAACCAAAGCTACAGCCATGCGGTTGTTCAGTTTTGAAGAGGCTTATGAGAACTGGGATGACCTGAGAAATGCAATAAAAGACCTGGAAGCAGATAAATACAGGGGAAAGGATGACGCTTATTCCCAGATTTTTTTAATGCCTGCTACTTCTCTGGATGACGCCAGGCTGGATATACATAAACACATCATGCTCATCAGGCAGATGCCCGGAGAGTTTTTTAAGTTTGTCGCGGATGACTTATATGAAGCGTTTGAGAAAGCCAGAAAGTTTTCACTGCAAGACTTAAAAAAAATTTACGAGACCAAAGACCGGAAAGCTTTCTCTGAATTAAAAAGGAATATAGAAAATTTCTGTGGGGTTTTTTCCAGATGGGACAGCGTACTTATTCTGGCGGAATGGATAAAAAGCGGTTATTTAAAGCCTTCTGAAAATACAAATGGCAGTACTCCGGAACAGGCTTTTAATGTTTTTGATTTCAGGCCGCTTCTTTATGGAGATTACCGTAGATATTACGAAAATGTGCCTAATGATATTAACCCTGGCAAAACTCTGGAAGTGTTTTGCGGAGGGAACGGTTCGGGCAAAAGCACCTGGCTTAAGACCAGGCTGGGAGCGCAATTGCTGCATCAGAACTTTTTACATGTCAACGCTGATTCGGCCAGAATGCGTCAACACCGACAGATAATTTACATTAACCGGGGAGGCAGCGGATATGGGGAAGACCTGAGTGCTTTCGGCAATGACATACAAAATAAGCTTTTGTCATTTTTGCCGGATTTACAAAATGATGCCATGATTTTTCTCGATGAATTCGGTTCTACCATACCGGAGCAGGAGGCTTATTTTCTGAAAAGAGCTCTGATGGATTATTTGCTGGTAAGGAACGCGAAGATATTTTCTGCCACTCACAATGAGCTTTATATCAAATGGTTAAACAGACATAACAGAACTGATTTCGGTCTGTACCATCCTCTTTGCGCACATAATAACGGTGGAGACATTGTGTATACCTATAAACTTAAAGAAGGAGCTGACTCCGCGCATACTTTTAACGTTTTCAGGATGGTTGGAATGCCTGATGAAATAATAAACAGGGCCGTTAATTATTCCTTAAGGAACCAGTCGCCATTAGCAAAGATGGTTATTTTATCTCAACCGATAGAAGCATACACATCGTCGGAAAGAGAACAAAAAAAACAAGAAATAGCCGGATTTATGGGACTTTCCAGGCTAAATGAAATGGTGCGCAACGAACAAGGCTGGATTCTGAGGCTGTATCAACCGTTAGATTACAAAGAAAAACCCGCCAGATGGTTCCCGGACCAGGATATATTCCATCAGGCAAGCCACCCGCCACATCTCAGCAAGCTTAGGCCCAAATTACAATTCGATTTTTTTTCTTATTCCGGTGATGAAAAAATAATGTTTCCTTCTCAATTGTTTGGAAAATACAGCCACTTAAATGTTTGGGACTCGACCTTATGCGGGCTTACCAGCTGGGGGCTAACCAACAACACAGCCGAGCTTCTGGAAAAGCAGAAGTTTTTTGACGAACTCACAAAAATTCCCTTTGAGGAAGCTGATAAAATTTACAATGAGGCCAATATGTTCAGATGGGTTGTAAATTTGTATTTTGATCGGAGGTACAAAAAAGAGTTTGATTTTGATTTAAAGGATATGTATAGATTTAATCATGTCTGCTGGGATGAATTTATAGCAAATCTGACAAGAAACTCCCAATGGTATGGCCCCGGAAGGCTTATTGACTGGTTTATGGGTTTGATGGAAATAGAAAAAGCATTAGGCGTGTTACCGCCAGACTTCGAGTTGAAACATCAGAAAAAACTGGAAAAGATACACAAGACTGCCGATTTGATCAGTCGCATAGAACTTGCGCAAATTAGAAGCAGCCAGACCTGGAATGAAAAATATCAGAGAAGCGCGAAAACAGCTAAAAAAATAGAAGAAAAGTTAATGGAAGAGCTGCAAACACTGTGGCCTAAAAATTTAAACACCCTGTTAGAACAGATCAAGGCTATGGCAAAAACAATTCGTTCCCAAAGTGTGCCGATAGACGTATTGGCACTTGATACTCAAAAAAGAAGAGAAGTTACAGGACTGATAGAAAAATACAGAATATTCAGGGAAAAATTAAGAAGACATGAGTCTGATTCCGAATATCCTGAAAAAGGCGCGCATGCGATGTTGCAGATTATCAGGGCTATAAAGGGTGAAGGAAACTTGCTGAAGCCGCTGATAAAAAGACTAAAGGAACTGGATTCTGTTCATGCTCAGCGGCTGGCTAATTATCTTGATGAAAACTTTCATTGCTCTGACGTTGAAGAATTTATTAAAGTTTTGAATATCAACAGAGATATAGGCGAAGGAGAGAAAGAATACCTTGGAGAATTATATTCCGGAGATGATAAATTATTATCTCCTGTTTTTGAATTTCTCGGTATTCTGCATATAGCGCATCAGATAAGGAAACAGGGCTGGGCCAAGGTAAAATTTAATAATACAGGCGAAATAGACATAAAAGGCATGTATCATCCGGCTGTTGAAAAATCGGGAAATGAACAGGTAAAAACCGATTTTCAGATGAGCCCAACAACAGCTTTTGATATTCTGGAAGGAGCGACAATGGGTGGCAAGACTTTTCAGATACAGGAAGTTTACTGGGCTTTTCGTCTGGCGCATAGCCTGGGATATGTTCCTGCGGATTATGCCGATATTCCGGCCATCGACGGTATAGTTTATATTGACCGTATTCTGGAAGATGAGAAAAACAGATTAAGTGCCGGACAGAATGACGCGGCTACCTGGACAAAGATTATAAATAATGTTCGGGGGAAAATTAGAGATATGTCCGCGAGGAAACACTACTGGTTTGCCATAGATGAAATGCTTTCCAGCGTACCCAGACGTTATCAGCAGGGACTGGTTATTTCTATCCTGGAAGAGCTGAAAGCACTTGGCCAGAGAGGACAAATATCCATGCATAATCCGGAGCTGGTTTCACTTTTACTGGAGCTGGACCCGGAAGCTTATACTGTGCATCATCCGCAAATTGAATTAAATGCTGATGGCGGAATTGAAAAATACACTTATCGGATTGTGCCCGGCAGAAGCCTGGACCGGGAAGGAAATCACAGCGCTTTTTCCCTGGAAACAGCAGAAAAAATGGGCCTTCCAGCCGAAATCATTGAAAGCGCCAGAAACTACCGAAAAAGTCATTTTCAGGAAGAGAGTGGTAATGTGATAAAAATTTCCGCGTGGCAAAAAGCCAGGGAAAAATAAATTAGCCCCGCCAGCGAGCTGTTTGTCCGCGCACATCCACATGAACAAAAGGGCCATGCGCGCCATTGCCGGGATATATGCCTATTCCTCCCGCTAGTTCGCGGTAACGAGCCTCTACGCGTTCAATAGCCGCTGCCAATATCTCTGAGTCGTGTATATCTACCTTGCCGTCGTGGTTCAGATCATCAGACCAGCCGCGCAGATTGTTATCTACGTAGATATCAATGGCATCACCGTACATATGGCGGCTGAGTTTGCCACGGCCGCGGGGATCACCGAAATTGCTGTTGCAATATGGGGATCGGAAGCCGCAGAGTACCGCCAGATGGCGGATCTCGTACCCCTCACGTTTGAGCTCGGCAATGATCAATTCCAGTTTATCTACGAGCTTGAGATCAAGGACCATATATTTTGGCCAGACATCAGGCTGGTCTTTGGAAACAAAATCACCGAGCCGGAAATGTTCAGAAACAAGCAGATTGATATTCTCCTTCGTAACCTCAATGAAACCTGCGGGTTTAGCATAGGCTGCCGAGGGTACATTACCATTTTCAAAAGGCCAGTTGCCCATAATATATTTGCCGATACGACCTTCTTTTTTTATAGAAAACGGCAGGAGAGTGATCGCACGAAGGTTCTCAGTGAGTGTTTTGACTGTTTCGGCTGAGCCTGGCATTTGGAGAACAACACGTAATTTTCCACTTTCCCCCAATAAGCCTGGTCTAAAGCCGGTTGAAGCTGTTTCTTGTATTTGATCCGGCTGGTTTATTTTCCAGCCGCTAAGAGACAGCAAAAAAATAGCTGTGACCAAACAAAAAGCAAATGCAGTTAGTAATTTTTTTTTCATAATATGACTTGGGATATATATTTTACTTTACCAGTATTGAAAAGAAAAGTCAAAATTCATGAAGCGGATTAATAGATGTAAACTGGTGTACCTGTCGGCACGAGAGGATAAAGCCTGGCTATATCTTCATTGCGCAATCGCACGCAACCATGGCTCACAGCCTGACCTATAGATTCCGGCTGGTCGGTTCCATGAATGGCATAACCATCACCCAGTTCCAGGCTATAAGGCCCAAGCACTCCTTTATAGCGGCGCTGTGAAGTGCCCACAGGTGGGACCAGCAAATTCCCATCCAGCACAATATCTTTTTTTGCTGTTGCTTGGAGTATAGATTTTTTTCCGTCTGCAAAAATCCGGACAACCTCAGAACCTTCAATCCTGACAATGGAGCCGTCAGAAAGTTTAAGTGGTTGTCCCAGATAAACCAGCCCCAGCCCTCGTTTGCGAGCTTGTTCTACATAGTGCCAGTCGGGCGGTACCCACACCGGCGCCTCTTCTTTGTCCTGAATTACCAGACGTCCACGCGGCGTTTCAAACTTCCAGATATTTGCTCCTCCAATATTTACCAGCTTTTTTTCACTGCTGGTCGCAACAGGTGCGCTGAATAAAACTGTGCCTTTTTCTTTTAGCCAGAGTTTATGCTCGGCTATGCTGATCACAAGATAAGGTCGGTCATGACGCGGGGCTGTAGTGGTTATAACAGTTTTTAATTGTTGTGCAGAGCTGTCTACTGTCCTGCGAGCGCTTTCATAAACCTCAAGCCGGTCCTGCATGGTCAAATAGGCCAGGTTGCGCCTAAAATAAACCGAAACCAGCATGCCAAACAACAAATAAGATGTTATAAAAAAGATTATTAATAGGATTATTAACCGAATGACCAGATTACGCATTATTAGTAAAAATATACTACCATTCCCGGTAGTAATTCCTTTCGGATAGCCTCAGCATCAGTTGTGGAAATACGAACACTACCCGGTAAGATGTATGAATCGTCAGCAAGCGGGCCCGAGGCAGGTCTGGTATAAATAATTGTACCGCTATCGAGGAAAATCGCCAAAGGGCCAAGCGCTCCCGTAATTGAGTTGCCGGATAAAGGCTTAAGACCACGTTGCTTATAAACCCAATCAGGTACGATCCATGGAAAGCTGCCATCCACCACCTTGATAACAAGACGCTTGCCGAGTGGAGTAGTGAGCCGTACGCGGTCCGGTGATGAACCTATAGTAGAGTCTTTTCCGGTACTTATGCTCATTTCGCGGAGTTGGGCTCCTTCACGCGTCAAGACCATTACGCCTTTCTTGGTATCTATAGCCAGATGAACTGAGTTGTCTTTCCAATCCATTTGTTTTGTGAGCTCAACAGCCAATGCAAGCTGGTTTTTTTCAGCAGAGGCCATAGCCTCGATACGACGTTGTTCAGCAAGCGTCATCAGGGTTTGCATATTTTTCAATTCATAGTGAAAAAAAACAAGGCTCGAAAGCAGCGTGATATTGATTATGATTAGAATAATAATAGCCGTTGCCAGAGACCAGGCAAGGTATGGATAGCTTTTCCTGAATTCAAGCCAGCGAGAGAAAAATGATTTTGTGAGCATCATTGTGCTATTATATCGGTGGGAATCAATTTTTCCAATTAGAAACAGAGATATGGCACGCCAACGGCGCGCCATATCTCTAACAAGTTTTAGTTAGACGCAGCTAAAAACCTTACTTTAATAACCCCATCAACATCAGAGATTTCTTTTAGTGTTTTCTTGCTTAACTCGTTCGCTACGTCAATTATGTTGTAGGCATAGTCACCCTTGCTTTTATTGAGCATTTCCAAAATATTAACACCAGCCTTGGCAAGAATTGAGGATATCTGGCCAACCATGTTGGGAACATTTTTATTCATAATTAATAAACGATAGTTAGAGCTGGAAGGTAATGTTGCGTCAGGATAATTTACAGAATTGGTGATATTCCCTTTTTCCAGAAAGTCTTTTAACTGATTGATCACAATGAATGCGCAATTTACTTCAGCTTCCTTAGTTGATGCTCCCAGATGAGGGATAGCGATAACCTTTTCTACGCCCAGAAGTTCATCATCCGGGAAGTCCGTTACATAACGAGCCACAATGCCTTCCTCAATTGCCTTTAATAAGGCTTCGTTATTTACAATACCACCTCTGGAAAAATTAAGAATGCGTACTCCTTTTTTCATGGCCTTGAATCTGCTTTCATTTAGCAGTCCCTTTGTCCCATCATTAAGCGGTGTATGTAATGTTATGTAGTCACTTTGAGCAAGCAGTTCTTCAATACCTCTGGCCCTGATAACATCCTTTGATAAACCCCAGGCATTTTCTATGGAAATAAACGGGTCCAGGCCTATTACTTTCATACCCAGCGCCTGGGCAGCATTTGCAACCAAAACTCCGATTTTGCCCAAACCTACAACACCTAAAGTCTTTCCCATGATTTCACTTCCAGCGAACTGTCCTTTGTTTTTTTCTACCAAACCGGGCACTTCGTTTCCTTTACCTTTTATAGTCTGTACGTAAGTCATTCCCGGGAAAATATCACGAGAAGATAAGAAAAGTCCGGCCAGTACCAGTTCTTTTACTGCGTTGGCATTTGCTCCGGGAGAATTGAAAACTACAATTCCCTGGTTCGTACATTTTTCCACAGGAATGTTATTAACGCCAGCGCCTGCCCTTCCAACAGCCAATAATGTCTCCGGTAATTTCATCTCATGCATATCGAAACTTCGAAGCAATATAGCATCCGGATTGGCTATCTCCGTACCTATTTCATAATCATCAAGGGAAAGAAGGTTTAGTCCTTCTTTTTCTATTTTATTTAAGGTTAGTACTTTATACATATTAAATCTCCTTTCTATATTTGAGCCGCAATGAACCGTAGCGCCACGGTAACATCCATATTATTAAGAACAATGCTATCAGGTACACTCAGCTGTACAGGAGCAAAGTTCAGGATACCGCGTACACCCCCTTTCACTAATTTATCCGCTATTTCTTGTGCCGCTTCTTTTGGAGCCGTAATAATTCCGATCTCGATTCCACGCTGTTTTACAATTTTTTCCAGTTCATTCACCGCAAACACTTCAACCGAAGTATGAAGCCGTTCTATTTTGTTTATACTATTATCAAATCCGGCGACTATTTCAAAGCCATCATCTTTAAGCGCTTTATGGTCCAGCAAGGCCGTCCCCAACCTTCCAAGACCAACTATGCATGTCTTGTATGAGCGGGATAACCTCAGGCTTGCCCCAATCTGCTTCTTTAGGGACCCAACATTGTAGCCCTTGCGATTATAGCCGGTAATATTCAGCGTGCTTATATCTTTTCTGACACAAGAATCTGTTGTGCCGGCAAGTCTGGCCAGGTCCTTGGAAGAAATATACTCAACATTGGTTTTTTGTAAGGTTTGAAGTGCCGCATAAACCAGGCAGAGCCTTTCAATCGAGTTGTTTGATAACATTAGCGCTCCTTTACGGTGAAAAAATTCACACAAATATACTATACACATATTATCTACAATAACTATCCATGTCAATACCTATATTTCAAAAGGCTTATATTTGTGATAAATTTCACTATAAACAAATTATTGGTTTTTTAAGGGGATACAACGTGTACAATTTTAAACTACCAAAGAAAAGGGATCAATTTATACTTTGTTTCTTCTATATAGCCTTTATATCCATCTAATTCCCGGTCAAGCATTTCATCTTCAAGAGCTGTTCTCAAGACAAGCAGGGAAATTGCAATAGCAGCAGGGATGAAGCTGTAAATTGAGCTGAAAATCAACGGAAACCCTGCCCAGGAAATAATCATACCAAGATACCCGGGATGACGAACAAACCGATAAACCCCGGAATTACATACCGCATGAGCCCTTTCAGTTTGTATGCGCGCTACACTTGAAAAGAAAGTATTCTGTTTTTTCGCATATAAAAAAAATATTTGACCGGTTAAAACAAGAAATACACCGAGAATAAAGTATGTGCTGTTTAATTCCGGAGACCAGTGAAAACGACCAGCATCAAGTCCCGCTACAATATAGGCAACAACGGTAACGACTGCAGAAAACCCAAGTATTGTTTTGTCCCAGCTTTTTATGTCTGGCCCGGGCTTGGCTCTCTCCCTTATTAATTGTTCATTATCCCTTATGGTTAGCAGGTTCAAAGCTAATCCAAAAATGCTTAATAATACATAGACCCAACCTCGGAAGAAGTTCACTTTTCCAGCCGCAATAAATATGATTAACATAAAGAACAATAGCCCGAACAAACTCTTGCTGAAGTATTTTAATTTCCCCATAGCGAACGCTCCTGAAGTTGAAATTTATATTGTTAAAATAATTATATCATTAAACAGAGCGTAATTATGATTAAAGAAAAATTAATAATGTTATAATAATTCAGAAACAAACCCTTACTGGATAGCAGGAGAACTAAAAAGATATGATCATTCGTGAAATAATCTCCAAGTCTGTATTATCCCCATCAAAAATATATGATTATGTACTGAATCCTTATGTCGGCTGTCAATTTGGCTGCTCATATTGTTACGCGCGCTATATGAAGAAATTTACCGGACACAAAGAGCCCTGGGGCAGTTTTGTGGATATTAAAATTAATGCGGTCGAATTACTGCGGAAGGAAGTTGTTAAGAAGAAAGTTGCACAGGTCTGGATAAGCGGTGTTTGTGATCCGTATCAACCTTTGGAAGCCAAGTATAAGTTAACAAGAGGATGCCTGAAAATATTGACAGATAACGATTGGCCCATTGTTATTCAAACTAAATCCAGATTGGTATTAAGAGATATTGATATTATAAAAAAAGCCAAAAGCTGTAATGTGGGGTTTTCTATAGCCACCGCCGACGACAGGATCAGACAATTATTCGAACCAGGCTCAACACCCATAACTGATAGAATAAACGCCTTGGAAAAGCTGCACAATGAGGGGATAAGTACATATGCGATGATAGCTCCGATATTGCCCGGGGCTGAACGTATTATGGAATTTCTTGAAGGTAAAGTTGATTATATTTATGTGGATAGAATGAATTACAATTATGCCAGCAGAATATATAAAGCCAATAAATTGGAAGGTTATTTGGAGAGCGATTATTTTGATGCCGTGGGGCAAAAAATCGTGGATGACTGTAAGAAGATGAAGATTGAATGTAGTGTTGTATATTAGCAAAAACCAGATCTGCAATCCGGGTTAAGTATTCACTGGAATAACATAAGCTGTAAAAAAGTTTGATATAATATATTTTTGTAAGGGTCATGTTTCTGAAAAGGAGGAATTAAATGAATATAGCTCTATGGATAATTCAAATTGTGGTCGCATTTTATTGTATTATGGGTTCAGTCTGGAGATTTTTGAATTTTAAGCAGGCAGCGCTGGCTATTACCTCAATAAATGCGCTTCCGGCCGCTGTTTGGAATGTCATTGGAATAATCGAAATAGTGTGCGCAATCGGACTGATACTCCCGGGGTTGTTAAAAATGAACCAAAAAGTTACCGCAATTGTGGCAGGATTTCTGACAGTGGAAATGTTATTCCTGACCGGCTTGCATGCAAAATATTTTGGACTGGAACTCAGCGCGACTAACCCGGCAATGTGGACAATAATGTTGGCTATCCTGTCTGCCCTTGTGGCTTATGGCAGGGCCAGGTAAAAACCCCGGCGCGCTTCTCGCCATTAGACTATCTTCACAGCTGGTTTATTGAAGCAGAGCCGGCGACTGCTGAATATATTCAAGATGTCTGTATACAATTATCTAGAGGTATGTTTTTCTTTTTGATATACAAAAATCCTATTACTATGCCGACTGCGATTGGAAGCAAACCTGGTTCCATAAAACCTTTTAAGTGAATCAATTTATTAATATCTATCACTTTGCGTGCTTTTTCCGTTAAATCATCATAGATTCAGCTTCTTCAGATTCAATTTGCATAAGAATTTTGGCAGCTACAATTTCCGTAGAATCGACAGGCATGTCATCGTAAGAACCTGCTGATGCAAGATTTTCAAACATGCGAACACCTAACGCATTTTTACCGAAATTGGTTGCAGTCATGCGTGGATGAAAAACGCTGACAATAATTTTGTCTGGTGCCAGCTCCTGACGTGCAGTTAGCGAGAGCGCATTGAGTGCATATTTTGTAGAAGCATAAGAGCCCAGAAGTGGAATGTATTGTTTTGAGACCATCGAACTAATATTGAGGATCATTCCTCCGCCTTGTTTTCGCATCTGTGGTATGACAGCTTGCATAGCCCTAAGAGGGCCGTAAACATTTAATTCAACAATGCTTTGGTATTCTGCTATATCCACTTTTTCAATAGGTCCATATTGAGCTTGTCCTGCACCATTCACCAACAAGTCAACTCTGCCAAAGTGTTCTACAGTTCTATTAATTAAGTTAACAATGTCTTCAGGTTTGCGTATATCAGTTGGAATAGCCAGAGAGTTAGGTAATTCGGATTCCATTTTCTTTAAGATCTCGGCCCTGCGAGCTGCCAGTACTACCTTGGCTTGGTTAGCACTGAGTAGTCTTGCCAGAGTAGCGCCAATTCCTTCTGAAGCACCAGTAATGATTACAACCTTATCTTTTACTTTCATTGGTTAATCCCTCCTTTTATTGTCTGTATTTGACAAGATTTCCACCAACACGAAATTTTTGTAAAACATAGACTTAAATTCATCAAACACGTCTAGATTATATCAGAAGTATAGAAGCAGTGAACCATAAACTTGAGAAACGAGGTGTTGATGAATAACTTGGCGTGGAAGAATTAGAATAGCACTCTTTAATTAATGTTCTCTTGGGGTCGCAAATTTAAAATTAGATAGTATAATTAGAAAAGAACCGAGTCCCATAAAGGAGGGGGTGTATGAGCCTCTTTAAAGAACTTCTCATTAGAGTAATAATTATTATTTCACTAACTGACATAATTGAATTTTACATAATAAAAAGAAGAAATTTGCCAATAACACCAACACTAGTTATTGCAATCATTGTTGTTACGCTCATACCTTTAGTGATTAATATTTGGTATTGTCTTCGCAAGTACAACATTATCTAGAAATTTTGCATAATGATTGTTATGAGTAGTTCAGGCAGTATTTAACAAATTGTGAAATACGACCCAAAAAGTTTGGGGCTAGGTGTCGATATTGGCTCCCCGATAAAGAGGCATAATTACGCTCGACCACAAACAATATCATCTTCTTGAAGAACATAAATCAATTTTCTGGAAGTGGTATCGAGCTGCTTAAATCAGCTCCCTTACAGATTTCTATCGAGCAGTCACTTTTTAAGCACCGAGATTATATATTTATATACCTGTCATTGACCGTACAAATTTAAAGGTGGTTATGCAAAATGTTTAAAAGCGTTTTAACATGGGAATAATATATATAAATTACCAAAAACATACATCTGCAATGAATATAATAATTATTGAAGGGAGAATTTGTTATGAATAAAAAAACAGTAAGTATAAGCGAAAGAACGGGTAAGTCTAGTAAAGCAGCACTTGCTTTACAAAAAACTATTGATGAAAATAGACAATTATCAGGAGATATTCAAAAATTAGCTATAGAAATAGCAAAACTAAGAGCAGGTTTAACAATATTAGAAAAATGGAATGAATTGTCTGTTTCAGAAAAACTTGAAAAAATTGAAAAAGGTGTGAAACCCAAGTATGAACAAGAATTAGCTAAAATTCAAATAAATGTTACTCCGGAAACAGTTCAAGAGAATGATGATGATACTTTAGAAGTTATTTTGAACAGAAATAAAGCTCTAAAAAAAGATAAAGAGCTCAAACAAAAAACAATTAGCGATTTAAATACTAAAGTAAAAGCTGCTGAATCACAATTTCATACCCCTATAGCTGATTTGGTAAAACAATTAGAGACTGACCTGGCTGAACAAAAGAAAGCAACAGAAAGAGCAAGAAATAAGCCTGCTGAGGTTCGGGTTGAATATAGAGAACGAGAAAGAGAAGTTGAATGGGGACATGATAAATATTCTTGTTGTGAGGCGCCTGTAGATTAATATTGATTAATCTCTTCTTAAAATCATTTATTTGATAAAAATTTTATAATACAATGCATAAACTATATTTTTCATAATTAAAGTAGGACCTGGCTTAACTTGTGCATTAGTATTTATGTTTTCAGGATAAGTTAATGAGAGTGTTTTGAAATGCATAATGAAAATTTCATTTTAAAATTAAATAAAAACACTATCAAGAGATTTGAATACAACTCTGATGGCGGACTTCTTTTTTTATTTAATGCAATTACAAGAAGAAACTGGACTGGCAATGATTCTTCTTATGAAATATTAAAACTGATAGACGGAAAAAGAACATTAGCCGAGATTTATACAGAACTTGGAAAAATATTTAATAATCTTTCAAGCGGAGAAGTTATTGAAAGCACAAATTCAATTCTAACAAAGTGGATTCATGAGAAATTTATTAATGTTATTGAGCCACAGAATAACGTTAATAGCGAAGAATATAATTGGCTTAACAAAAATGTGGCGGACTGTATAAAAACTTATCTGGATTTTCATTTTAATAAGCCAAGAAACAGCCGTACGCCTCAGGAAGAATTCAGACTGTTTCACATTAATATAGCAGAATCAAAACATAAAAAAACCGAAAGATATTATTTCCAGCATCCTATTAGTGTTAGATTAATAGTTGATTCAGATTGCAACCTGAGATGCAAGCATTGTTATTATTATGACAAGCCCGAGATATACAACAATGAAAATAATACCTCTAAGGAAAAAATATTTGAAGCAATTGATATAATAGCTGAAAAATTCAGCTCTCATTTTATGCTAATAACAGGAGGCGAACCTTTTTTAAGAACGGATATTTTAGAAATACTGGAATATATTAAAAGCAAAAATATTGTTGTATATATCCAAACAAATGGAACCTTACTAACCGATGAAATTATTGAAAGATTGGAGAAAATACTTAATTTAAATACTGATGTTATTCAAGTTAGTATAGATGGATTAAAATCTTCATCCCATGAAAAAACAAGAGGCAAGAAGGCATTTAATAAAAGCATAAAAGCTCTAAGAGAACTTGTGAAAAGAGGGTTTATTACTGCTGTAAATTGTACGGCACTTTCAGCAAATGTACATGAACTTCCGCAAATTTATGAGTTCTTGCGAGATTTGAAAGTTGAAAAAATTACATTCGGCAAATTTGATTTAAAATCGGATAAACAACGTTACCTAATTCCTGATAAAGATATACTCTTTAAGGCTGCTGCTGAGATAATCCGTATTTATATGGAAGATGATTTTCAAAATTTAAATATTAATCTGTTTGAAAATATCGAGCTTATAAATGATAAAAAAGTAGTCAAATATATAGACCAATATTTACCTGAATCAAATGAATCTTCTACATACGATGATTTAAGTTGTGCCTGTGATTCCGGGTTTTGTATAAATTCAGATGGAAGCGTGCAATTGTGTCCTGAAGTATATGCACTGGGTAAAGAATTTATAATGGGCAATATTAATACCGAATCTCTGGTAGATATTTGGGAAAAGAGGCATGATAACCTGTTTTTTCAGCCAAAAATGAAAGATCAGATGCTTTGCAATAAGTGTAAATACGTTAGTTTGTGCAAAGGCGGTTGCCCTGCCAAAGCATATGCAGAATATGGCGATAAACATATGCCTGATCCTGGTTGTCGGATAGGTGCTGAAATGGTAAAAAAATACAAAAAAAGTGAAGAATAACACACTATAAAACCTACAGAACTGGCTTCCCGGCGCTTGCCTCGGCGAAAAATTCTTTTCGCAGGCTGTCTGAAAATGTCATTCTTGTACAAGTTAAGTAATTCGTTGACAGATTTTATTAAAATCAAAAGGCGAGACACCGTTCAAAGATTGGTGAGGCCTATGTTCATTGTAATAAAGCAAATACTGCATTAATTCATCTTTAAGATTATCTATGTTTTCAAACAAAACATCTTCTAAGAAATCATCCTTAAGAGTTTTCTAGAAACGTTCGACCTTACCATTTGTTTGAGGCCTATATGGCCTGGTAAACGAGTGTTTTATCTGCATTTCTTTTAATAATCTTTCGAATGGATTATCATCCTTATTCTTCTTGTTAGGGCCACCTCCAAATTCTGCTCCATTATCAGTGAGAACTCTTTCAAATCTTATGTTGTAGCGTTCATTTATTAGGTTCAAACATTTTAATGTAGCAAACATAACTGTAATACTTTTTAAGTCTTCTACAACTTCTGCCCAAGCTATTCTTGTGCAGTCATCGATAATGCATACCAGATAATATCTAATATTAACTTCTTTTAGTAATCCAGGTGTTAAGTAATGGCAATCAATATGCCCTAATTCTCCAGCTTTTTCTTTTATTATTATGCGTTTAGCTTGCTTCATTTTTGGTTTAAGCCTATTTATTTGATGCCTTTTGAATATATGATATATTCCAGAAGGTGAAGGTGTCGAGTTTTTTAACTTCGGCTTAAGTATTGAATATATTTCATATCGATTATTTCCCTTTTCTCTTAACTCAATAACCTTTTGTTCAATGAACGGGATTGGCCTTCTAGTTTTCCACTTAGGGCCTCTCCTTTGTGGAGCCAAAGAGTATTCTTCTAAGGTTTGTTTATATCGATTGTAGTATTTAATAAAGGTCTGTCTTTTTAAACCATGTAAATTATAAAAGTCTGTTACAAACTTGAATTTAGGGTGTTTCTTCTTCTTTATTAACTCATATTCTCTTATAAAATACTTGTATCGTTTTATACGTTCACGCTCTATTGTCTTATCCTTACTTTCAGTTAACATTTCGTTGCTCCTTATAAACTTTCTTCTAAGTTTATTCCGTCAACGAATTATTTAACACTTACAGGGGGGACAGATAAGTGGTTGGCCAGCTTCTGACTTGCTTTCATTAAGCGGAGTTATGACGTCCGCGTAGCGGTTTATAAAAGATTTGATGAATTAGTTGTTGAGATTTATTTATCGGTAGCGATCGTCGCCAATTTTTGGCATTGCCAAAAATTGGCTCCCCGGCGCGGACAGCATAACTCTTCTGAAGGAAAATATTTGGAAAATGGTATGGAGTTGCTTAATAATCCTCATCTTTTAAAAAGGCTCTTTTTTGTTCATATATTATTCTTTGCTGCCAATCCTGAATTTTTTCTGATACATACTGACTATGATTAATCCATTTAACGTCATTTAAATGCATAAGTAACCCTTCCCAGAAAGATAAAACATCTTGATAAGAGGAAATAAAATCACCACTTCCACTAAAAAGATGAGGTTCAAAATCAAGTTTCTTAAAATTATCGACCTTATTATTAACATTTAGGAATGTTTGGATAAACTCATAAATGTTTTGTTGAAAACATTTCTTCACTGGTATAAAAATTAAATTCAAGGCTTTTGTATTATCTGAGTTTTTGATTATGAACTGTTTAATAAATTCCATCTTTTTTTCGATGTATTCTTCATTAGGATGTTTTCCTAAAAAGAATACATTTATATAGTGGTTGTCTAAGTAGTATGATTTTTTTTGTAAGAAGAACTCTATAATTTTATTTAAAATTTCTGACGAATTTGGAAGCCCCCAAATAAATGAGTATTCTCTTGAGTAAACTGAGTCAAAAAGGTATTCCTTTGTATCGGTTAACACTTGAAGGTGTTTAATTATAAATTCACAATCTAATTCTATGAGTTTTTTAAGAAAAGTTCCGTCATAGTCAAAATTTAGATCTCTAATTGATTCAAAAAGCCATAATTCGTTTATTAAATTTTTATCTTTTATTACTTCGAACAATTGCTTGCCTATTTCACGGGTTGACACGAAAAGGTAGCAGAATGAACAGTTGTTTTCACTTCTTCTGTTATAAAGTGTTTGTAAGATTTTTTGAGCAATTCCGGTTTGAATATTGTCGTATTTGATTAAGAATTCATAATCAATAAATCCATAGTCAAAAACCACAGAATTAAAGTAGTCCAATAGTCGCTTAATATATTCATCGGTAATTGCTGCCTTTGGGAGACCAACCCAGAAGGCGAGCATCCAGTTTGATTTGATGTTGTAATTCTGTTTCGAAACTATCTCAAATAGACTCTTATGATCTTCAAGATGTGTATTGAGAAAATTTACTATCACAACATATAAATCGACTTTTAATGAGTTGTTCATATCCACAATATAAGAAATAAAATTCAAGAATAAATTCTTATCTTTTATTAGGTCGTTTAAAATTATGAACATAAAATTACCCAAGATGTAATGATCTCGATCAGAATTAGACTTATAGATTTCAATTAATTGAGAATAAAGGCTTTTATAATCGGTCAGGGAAAAATTAGCCATATTATTTAGTATGTCTTCTTTGCGCTTTTTTTCTATTTCATTATAGGATAGCCCTTTTTTGAACAACACCCTTCTTTCGTATGCATCAAATGAAATTAATCGTGACAACGCAAAAAGGTCTGTGTGGGAGCATTTTTCTATTTGTTGAAAATTGGCTATATCAACCTCAAATCTTTTCAATAATTCAATATATTCTTGTATTACCTGACATGTTTCAAATGATGAAAAAATCGAGTGTTTTTCTATGAGTTTTTTAATATATTCTGAATCATAAAGTAAAGCTGCTTTGATTTCTTCAATTTTTCCGTGCATATTTGAAGACAGCTCTTTGATATAATCATTCAGAAAATCATTTAAACGCAGCGAATCGAGTCTAAGAACGAAGTCAAATATTATTTTATGGACTTCTTTAATCGGCTCTGTAAACGGAAGTCCCATTTGATTAAGATATATTTTATGTCCATCTGCTGTGGATGACATGTGTTCAAGTTTTAGGAAAAATGGGGCAACATGCAACAGTACAAGTCCAATTTCGTTATATATTTTTGCTTCCTCTATTAATGTTTCTAGTAATAGTTGTTGGCGAGGAGTTGCTAAATGTGCTAATTTTTCGTACTCAAAACTGTATGTTATGTACTCTGAAAATTGAGGAGCTAAATCTTTTCTTTTGATAAAGTACCGACATGCCAACTGAATAGAAATTTTTATTTTTGTCTTATCCAAGTAAGTAAATTTATTCAACAAATTATAAATTTTTTCATCAACACCTTTATGATTTGTTTCAAAGCAAATGTCTTGATCAACTATAGACTCTATTTCAATCATTCGGGCTAAGAATGATAAAACTTTATCTGGGATTACAAAAAAGAAAACAGAAGAAACTAGAAACAAATCTGATATATCCTTATTATCTAATATTTGTGAAAACAAATTCTTTACAGGTTGTGTACACTTTCTTTTTATCAATGCAATGTCAAAACTGTTAGCAATAGGAATCAAAACATCCTTCATCCTTTTTGAGTTGCTCAAAAAAAAATGATTTAAAAATACGTCAAATGAAACGGCTTCCTTAGTAAAAACTAATTCATAAAAAAAATATGTAGCTAATAATTGATCTGAAATTTTACATATTTGCTTGTCGTATAGATTGACTATTTCAAGTGTATGTAAAAAATATACGCTATCCCAAAAATCTGCTTCACTGATATTAAAAACCCTATATATTTCTTGAACAAAATCTTTTTCAGCATTGATAGCTCTAAAGAAGCAAATTATTGCAAGAGTTGTAAAACGGTTTTTGTTTTCAGAAATTCTGAGTTTTTCTTCCAGATTTGAAAATAGAATTTTTTGAAGGGAATAAATGTTAATTAAGGGCTCAAAGCTATTTTTTTCTTTCACGGCATTTGAGGCTAAAATTGCCAATCTTGGATTGCCATGGGAAAAATCGCAAATGCGGTCAACAAAAATATGGTTGTGAATATCAACTGTTTTAGAATTTAGAATAGCTTTGATCTCATTCCTTTCGAGTGAATTAATAGTAATTTCTTCCCATGAATACTCTTGTAAATGCCGAGAAACTTCATCGACTGCGTAGTCTCTCACTGTTAGGACTAATTTTAAGACATTAGAACCAGGGGTTCTTAAAACTTGGGACAAAATATGTGTAAGCTGACTAATCCTGTTGGCATCATCTACTAACAATATTAATTTTGGATTTTGAGAGAGAACCCGCTTTAAGTCTTCAAATAGGGAAACCTCTTGATTATCTATGCAAAAAAATGAAAAGTCAGGATATTGACTCACAAATTTATTTACAGCTTCTATTGCAATCCTACTTTTTCCTACTCCAGGCTTTCCCTTTATGACCAAAATATCCTTTAGAGATAAGGCATTTATAATATTTTTAATTTCTGATTCCCGAAATAAAAACTCATTCTCAAAAGTTAGAATTTTTGATTGTATTTTTGAAAACTCGTTTGGTGTAAGAATCTGTCTTGTATCTACTGAAATGTCTAACAAATCTTTTGCAATAAGAGGATAGTCAAAAGCTAACTTAAAAGAAATACTTCCAGATGTTATCTGTTCAAAATCACAGGAATTGTCAGTACATAAGTCAATAATTTCGGTTACCTCTTTTGGTTCTAACTTTGAATTGTGGCAATAGATAATTTTATTAATCTTTGTTATTTCGATTCCGGTTTTTTTCACATCGAAACATTTTTTTATATCTTCTAATACTTTGCTTAACAAATTATCCTGTTGGGTTGTATGCTCTATGAAAATAAACTCATCGTTTTCTAATTGAATATATGAGTCAGGGGTTCCTTTTACTGTTTTATCCGAACCATCTTTAGAACCATTTGGAATTACATTACCTAATCCACGCTGGCTTATAACTGCATCACAGACCTTTTGAAATAATCCACCTTCAACTTGACGTAATTTTTCTTGTATCTCATTTAGTTTTGACATACTTTGATTATACTACGCTCTTAGCTTATTCAGACGTTTTTTCAATTTTGAACAATATTCAGCGCGGACTCGGCTTCCACTCGGCAACATCGTGTTGCCTCGTTCCAGCCCGGCCAGTCTCACTTCCGCTCGCGTCCTGCTCGCTCATCCCGCTTTAGGCGGGCGTTTGACTGGCTTCTCGCCCGCGCCGGGACGACAAACGATAGCTAGTAGTTTTTAAACATAATATTTAGTTAAAGGGGATTAAGTTTATTAATAGATTACGATTTGTTTGTCTGAGCCAATTTTTTTATGAAAAAAATTGGCTCCCCGGCGCGGACTCGAACCACGGACCCGCTGGTTAACAGCCAGCTGCTCTACCGACTGAGCTACCGGGGAACACTTTGATCTATTCTGAACCAGATCGTTTTTTATTTTATCAATGAATTTTTTTATTGTAAAATACAATTTAAGCTAATAAAGATAATGATTTTGGGCTGAGGGGAATGTTTTAAGAAATTTTAATGCAAATTTATTCCATATTTATACAGTCGGAATAAAGTTAGTGGTATGATTAGAACTATCTGGTTTTTGTTATGAAAAATTTAAGCATTAAAATAAAAATACCACTTGTTTTTTCGCTTATCAGCATTGTTATTTTTATAGTTTCGATTATTATCCTGAGCTTCTTTTCCTTACGCCGTATTTCCGACAGCAATTTGCGCATCCTCACAAAGCTCGCGGCGCAGAGTAATTATGAACTACTGGTTAATGACAGCAAGACTTTAAATGACAAAATCAATCTTTGGCTGAAGAACGAAAAGTATATTAGCGCCATATGGTTTACTGACCATGACTTCTCAGTAATTGCTGTTTGTAATGAAAGAATAGATCATACAGCTATAACTAAAAAATATCTAAAAGCTATTAAACAGGAATTAAAGAAAAATTCCCGTTACAGCCTGCTGAATTTTAACAAAAAGGATGATCTGTTTTTTATGCCTATTAATCTGGGCAGAGTTAATTTGGGTTTTTTATTCGCTCTCACCAAAAGAGCTTCGCTTGCCGATGTTTTAGCCAATACACGCAATGAGATAAAAATTGCTTTTATAATTATTTTTATCGGCGGCAGTCTGGCGATTATTTTTACGGCTTATTTTTTAAGCCAGAATGTTATCAAGCCTATAGTCGATATAATTGATTACATTAATTTGTATATTCACTCAAATCCTCTTACCATCAAACCCATTCCTTTAAAAAACAAAGAGCCCTGCTGGAAAATGAAAAATTGTGATAACAAAGCCTGTAAATGTTTTTCGCAGACCGGTATGAATTGTTGGGAAAAATTTTTTAATATTCAGACCCTGAAAAAAAGAAACCCGATGAGTTTTCCCTGTTTTGATTGTGTGGTTTTTTTAAATAAAGAAAAAGATGAGGTGGAAAAGCTCAAAATATTTTTTAACCAGTTGATTTCATCCATTCAGTTCCATTACCAGCGCAGCAAGCTTTACAGTTCGTCTTTGGAGGAAATTATTAATGAGAGGACCAAGGAATTGCAACAGAGGTCCCAACAGTTGCA
>JAQURL010000018.1 GCA_028715625.1 Candidatus Margulisiibacteriota bacterium
CCTTAATTTTGGGGCTTATTTGAATATTTTGTTTAACAACATTCAAAATCTCCGGAGATTTTGCTTTAAACATGATTGAGAGATCGATCATACTGGTACGTTTTATCTTTTGATAAACCTCTATCTGCACGCAGCCGCTCAGAAAAAAAATTGTTAATACGGCTGTTATCAAAAAAATAATCTTTTTCATTACCGCTACATTATAGTAACATAGATTTGAGAATGCAAATTACTATTGCGCGCTTAGCTATTTTTCAAAATAGATGAGATAGTGAGTCGAATAATTTGCAATAATATGGTTACTTAAACATTTGAGATATAATAAGTACAAATGGAAATTTACAATGAAACTGTTATCATATATACAACCGACTTCTGCCCATACTGCAACAGAGCAAAAAATCTGCTCAAAGCTAAAAAAGTTAATTTCAGAGAAATAAACATAACCGGAGATTACAAAAAACTTGAACAGCTGGAACAGGAAACCGGATTCTCGACAACACCTCAAATATGGATCGGTTCAAGGTTTATCGGCGGCTGTGACGATCTTTATCAGTTAGAGATCGAAAAAAAACTGGATGAATTGCTGCAATGAATCATTTTAAACAATAGAAGAATCATCCTGCTCATTGCCGAATAAAGAAGAATCTTCCGAAAATAACTTTTTTGCAATAATCTGAGCCATCAGTTTCTCAGATGTTTGTTTATCAGTCTTTTTTATATTATCAGAAACAGCGCTAGCAGTTGTATCTGAAACAAGCTGAGCCTGCTCTGCTTGAGCAGACAATGTCACTTTGTCATCAGTTAATACTGCCTTTGTGTCAGTTTTGTCGGAAAGATTCGCGATATCAACAGTGCCGTCATCATTATTATCAGTTGACGATGCACCAAAAACCGAAGAAGAAGAAACTCCAGAAATTCCACCCATAAATACCTCCTTTGAAATAGCTATACTATTTTAACAATTGCTAGTTAAAAAAGTTCCACTCTTTTTACCAGCGGTTCATATTCTGAAAACGCTTGTCCAGTTCTTCTCTTGATATTTTTTTTATGTCAGCTGTAAAACCAAAACCTATCTCCTGGACATTATTTTTCAGATCATTCATGACAGAAACCACAAATTCTTTGGGCCCCACTCCGAAAAACGGAGTTTTGCGCCTCTTTCGACCCTCAGCATTCAAATCTGTGTCCAGTCCAGGAGGGACAATTTCATAAACCTCTATACCTACTTTTTGCAGCTGATGACGCAGAGACATAGAAAAAGCATGCAAACCGGCTTTTGTAGCACTGTATACAGGCATTCTGGCCGCCGGTATAAATCCCAGGCCGGAGGACACATTGATAATGACAGCATTCTTTTTACCGGACATATATGGGACAAACATGGCCGACAACATTATCGGTGCTTCCAGATTTATCTTAAGCTCATCTTCTCCTCTGATTATATCATCTGCCCCCTTGGTAATATCAATATCGCGCTGTATACCGGCATTATTAACAAGCACATTCAGTTCCGGAAATTTCGTGGTTGCCCAATTGACAAGCTCCTGTCTTTCTTCCTGTATGGACACATCGCAGACTTTAATGAATAATTCGGGATGATGGCTTTGAGCTTCCTGTAATTTACGCTCGCGCCTTCCGCAGATAATTACTTTATTACCGGACACAAGAAAAGCTTCGGCCAAAGCATATCCAATACCGGACGCTCCGCCGGTTATTAATATAGTATTGTTTGATACGTTCATACAACGATCCTCCTTAGCAGATGGCTTATTATATCATATTTTCATTCAGCGCTAAGGATCACCTGGTTTTCTTTTTATTTCTCTAATGTTAATATTTATATACAAAGTCTTAATCGCCTCTATCCTGTCGCTTCACGACATTCTCTCTCCACTTATGGAGAGGGTTCTGTCCTAAGAACTTGGTGAGGAGCATTAACAAAGGAGCTAAATATGCAGAAATTTTTTAATAATCTGAGGACAGAAATAATTGCCGGTACCACTACTTTTTTAACCATGGCTTATATTATCTTTGTAAACCCGCAAATACTGGGTGTGACCGGTATGGATAAAAGTGCCCTCATTGCCGTCACCTGCATAGCCTCAGCTATTGGCAGCATATTGGTTGGAATATTTGCCCGCAGTCCGATTGCCATGGCCCCGGGCATGGGTTTAAACGCTTTCTTTGCTTACTCTCTGGTGCTTGGCCACAAGATCAGCTGGGAAACCGCGCTGGGAATTGTTTTTTTGTCTGGTTTACTATTTTTTGTTTTGACCCTGCTGGGATTAAGAAAAAAGATCGTGGAGGCCATTCCCCAATCTCTGCTATTTGCCATATCTGTAGGCATAGGCCTGTTTATTGCTCTTATCGGTTTGGTGAACATGGGCCTGGTGGTGAAGAACGAAGCCACACTTATCGGTCTGGGCAAATTTACTCCCACAGTCTTTATAGGGCTGGCCGGATTAATACTCATGATAGTTATGGAAATTTTCAGAATACAGGGTGCTTTACTTCTAGGGATATTTTTCTCAACAATAATCGCGCTTTTAAGCGACTTCGTATCTTTACCGGGACAAATTGTTTCCACCAATATAAATATCCTGCCGATTGCGCTCAAACTTGATATCATCGGGGCATTTAAATGGAGCTTTATGGGTGCTGTTTTCAGCCTGATGTTCATGGACATGTTTGACAGTGTTGGCACCCTGGTTGCCTGTCTGCAGAAAGTGGAAGGACAGCAAAAAAAGAAAAAAGAAGAACATTACAAAAACCTTAATACTTTACTGGGTATTGACGCTTTGGCTACTATGCTGGGAGCTGTTCTCGGCACATCCACAACGACCGCCTATATAGAGTCCGGCGCAGGTATAGAAGCCGGCGGCAGAAAGGGTACCACAGCCATTGTGACCGGTATATTGTTCCTGCTGGGCCTGATCTTTATTCCGCTGATCGGCATCGTTCCGGCATATGCTACAGCCCCAGCCCTGATAATGGTCGGGCTTTACATGCTTAAAGATATTGTCAAAATAGACTTTAATAATCTGGAAGAAGCTTTTCCGGCTTTTATTATAATTATTATGATTGCCCTGAGCTACAGCATCAGCGCCGGAATGGCCCTGGGCTTCATTTCCTTTACTCTGATTAAAATACTGCAGTTAAAGTTTGGAGAAATAAAACTTACGATGTGGGTAATAACGCTCCTGAGTATCTTTTTTCTGGTAATGCAATAATAATTAAATAAACATTAAAGCAGTCATACTTCGTCACGCTCAGTATGACCGTATATTTTTTGTTTATCCTATGATTTTATGGGATTTTCACAATTCCTTCTCGATAAATAATTGGATTTATCAAAATGATCAAAAAAAAGCTTATTTCCTGGAAGCTGGACCTGGCTTCAATTCAATATATCGCTGACAGTTTCGAAACTGTTGTTCCGGATATCTATTTTATAGTCCGCGAGAATGCCGGTTTATTAAATGGCAAACTGCCGATTTTAATCAGCCTGCCTGAGATTAAGGCCTTTTCGACTAAGTTCAATATCAGACCAGAGCTAACCGCACTAGCATCGGTATTATTGCTTCTTGTCGACTACTTTACAGAAAAAGAAGAACTGCTGTTGCCAAATATTAAAAAGACGGAAAAAGTTCTGTTCAACTTGAATCCCAGCGAGGAAGCCCTTATTACTTATGTTTCACAAAAACTGGTGAACAGCGGTAATAACTATATAATTAATTATCCCAAAACAATAAAAAAAAGAATTGCAACTAACCCTGAAACTATACGTCTGGAACAAGTTTTATATGTTAATTCTGTTAATTATTTTGCTGAAGTACTGGATATTGCGCAAAGAATTGCTGAATATGAATATTCCAAAGATCCAAAAATGATAAAAGCGGAAATAAATAAACTGCAAGTCTCTATAATAAAAAACATGTTAGACACTGTAATCAAATATTCACAAAGATGCAGTCTGGACGAATCAATTTATATGAATATCTGTTTCGCCTCTGAGTTAATCAGGTTCCCCGAACTCTCAGAGCATGCCGAAAGAATAATTGACAATATGCTGAAGGAAGCCTCTGCCTTTATAAAGGATTATGCGAAAATAGAGGACACAGAAAGAAAAAGAGAAATAATCCGATATCTGGATAAAGTAATGAACGCGCTGGCTGATTCGTTAAAAGAAATGGCTTTCTCCGGAAATTTACATGAAAAAATCAACAAACTTGTTAATAATTCTGAACTCTACCCGATTATAATTAACGGTCAAAGCGCCAATAATAACGGTGAACAGTTTGACGGTACCATACTTGAAAAAACAAGCGAAAAATTGGCCTGCCTCTGCAAAGACCCTATGCAAGAAAAAGAAGTGATGCACCGTCGCATGAAGTTTCTCATCAACGTAATACCCGGATTTGTGGAAACCGACCTTAATAAAGCTCTTGATTATCTGAAGGAATTTTTCAGGTTGCAGCAAAAATATAACTTAAATGACACTTTCAATTTTATGGATATGCTGCGTCTGATTGAAAAACAACTGAACAATGAAAAAATTGTCGCTCTTGTAAAAAGCGAAATAGAGACGCGTTACCCGGAAAAAGAAAAGTGTTATATAAAACTAGCGGAAAGGCTTAAAAACCTTGGGAAATTCGATATCAGCGCTAATATTTTATTAGAAAATGTAAATAAAATCAGCGGCACAGGTTATTTTGTGCTGGATAACTTGCTGAGACATTACTATGAACAACTTCTTACACCAGCCAATAAAAATTTGAAAGCTGATCAATTTGGAGCTATATCGGCTCTGGTTATTAAATTGGAAACCTATCTGGACATGGAGGTAGAAGACGGAGATTATTCAATTTATTGTTGCAGTCTGACTCAACTCGGAGATTTCTTTTATGATCAGGGAATGCCGGAAAGAGCACAATCATATTATAACCGGGCGCTGAAATATCTTGATAAATTTAAACCTGAAGAAAAATTAGAAAACTATGGTCCTATTCTCAGAAAATCCGGACTGGATTTTATTTTAACCCATGAAAAACTGCTGGAAAAAGTCTGGGAAGAAATTCAACAAAGATATCAAAAAATCAAAAATGATAAATGTGATCAGGGTTTCTGGAAACTTGTACTGGATGAATCAAAAGCCATGAATATCTGCTTCCCTTTGATACGTGAATTCGGAATAATCGGAGATTATAAAAAAGTAGACGAAGTAATTGCCTGGGGAGCAACCAAGATTAAAAGAGCAACCAGTTTCAAACAGGAATGCTACCGGGAACTGCTGAGAGCTGTTGTACAGCGAGGGGATTATGAACTGATACCTGATTTATTTAATAAAATTTCACATAATATGGGTTTTGAACACTCTACATTCCTCATGGAACTGTTTGAGCATAAAAATTGCGCCGAAGCTTTCCTGGCCATAGAAAAGGTAACCGGCAAAAGTCATAGAGAATATATAGAAGAAGTATATGATGACCATTGGATAACATTTATTCTGGCCCGCCTTTTATTCGACAAAACCGCTCCCCTGGGTATTATTAAAGATTTGATATTAAATCTGACCTTACCAAGAATTGATATCTATAATTTCCCACATCTGCTGGACATTATTAAAATGCATCACAAGCGCTTTGATAACAAATTCATGCTCGATCTCTGTGAAAAAGCTTCACAGCAAAAAAAGCTGGCAGAAGATTATGTGATACAAAAAATAATTTTGCAGGAATTAAGGGAATTATCCGAAAATATCAAATGAATTAATTTTCACCTGAAAATCAGGATTTCAGAAAGCCCCGAGGTAGTCAACTCTGGCTACAGCGAAATATTTTTTACAGTAGATAAAACTACAATCGATTGCAATCTACTTATCTCTTCCTGATATATTTCATCGGCCATCCGGGCAAGGTCAAACGTATACATCAGCACAGATTCATTAGCAAATAAGTAAATTATTATCAATTTCATTTCGCTCTCTCATTTCATCTGACGATTACAGCACATTTCCGCTTTCGAGGACTGACGCCCGCAACTTTTACATGTATAAACTTCCTTTTTCTTCATTGCTGTTTTCATTGCATCACCACCCTTTTTAATTTTTCATCTCTACTGTAATGCTTTTCATAACACTTAAAAAATCGGTTAATTCTACAAATATCTGACTTTTTACCCTGAGGAAATAAATCCGTAAATTCAGGAAAACTGTTGTTTTATCCGATTCATTGTTAATGTATAATAAATTTGTGATCATTAAAGAAATTATTAAAAGACGAAGCAACCGGGAATACCTTCCTGACGAGATTGAGGAAGATGTTATTAATGAAATAATTAAATCCGCTCAATTCGCTCCTACCGGTATGAATAACCGTTCTGTAGAATTTATGGTTATTCGTAATTACCAGACCAAAGAAAATATATTCAAGCTAATCGGCCAGGAATTTATCAAACAGGCACCGGCGCTTATCATTCCGGTTATTGATACAGGCTCTTCTGTTACACCCATACAGGACCTGTCTATAGCGTCCTCTTTTATTTTGTTGCAGGCGACAGCTTTGGAACTGGGAAGTGTCTGGAAAAATGTGCGCATTGAAAACCGCGATGATCTGAAAAAATTACTGGGAATACCCGATTCCTATGAAGTAATCAATGTAATCCCTATCGGTTATGTTCCAAAAACATTAGCTGTACATCAGGATAGCGAATACTCAGAAGAAAAAATTCATTGGGATAACTGGTAAAATCGGATCTTCAGGTATGGATCATCTTCGCCAATCGAAATTTGATTAAAAAATAGTACCCCATTGAGGACTTACGGCAAACGCCGAGTTTATAAGTCCAACATGAGAATACGCTTGTGGAAAGTTGCCTATCTGGTTGTGCATATCCGGATTGTAATGCTCGGAATACAGCTGAAGATGATTGCCGGACTTAATAACTTCCTGCATATATTGTACCGCGCGTTCGTGGTCACCAATTATTTCCAATGCCTGTATAAGCCAGAAAGAACAAATAAGGAACGCGGAAGAAGGTTTTCCAAAATCGTCAATGCGCTGATAACGATATAAATAAGGATTTTCCTTTGTCCTGGAAAACTTCAATTCTTTCTCTATTGCATAAACTGTAGTCCGGCATAATTCCTTATCCGGATAACCTAAAATCGGAAAAAGCAGAAGTGACGCGTCCAGAGAACGATCCCTGGCGCTATTATAAACAACACCTTGATGTACAGTCTTTCTGATCTGCTCAATAATATACTCCAATTTGGCATCTATCTTTAAAGATATATCTCCAACAGACTGCTGGATACGATAGAGCCGGCTCAGACCGGCCCAACTCATTAACAGACTGAAAGTGTGAACCTGCTTGTTATTGCGTAATTCCCAGATACCGGCGTCAGGTTTATCCAAATTGATTTCGATTGAATTTACAAGTTTTCTGATAAGTGACAAATGATCTTTTGTACGAAGATGATGAAACCGTTCGTCAAAAAAAATAGGGGTTAATACCAGCATCATTTCACCATATACATCATTTTGTATCTGATTAGCTGCTTCATTATTGGAACGAACCGGTATGGAATTTTGATAACCGCTCCAGTTATCATGGCTGAATTCCGGCAAAGGAAGTGTTTGATCGAGTTTGTAAACAGGGCTCAAAATATCATTGGACTGAGCTATATCTAAAAAATATTTAAGGAACCCTTCCATTTCTTCATAATGTCCTAATGAACGAAAAGCTGTTATGGTAAAATAAGCGTCCCTCAGCCAGCAATATCGATAATCCCAATTACGCTGTCCTCCAATTTCTTCCGGCAAACTGGTTGTTACAGAGGCTAAAATCGCTCCGGTGTCCTCAAAACAATGTAGCTTCAGGGCCAAGGCAGAACGTATGGTTTGCTCTTGAAATAATGTTGGAATGCTTGTTTGTTTAACCCACATCAGCCAATAATGCCTGGTTTGTTCCAGAAAGCTGACCGATACCCTGGCCAGATCGTCTTCCAGTCCATGACCCCAGGTAAGGGCAAAATAAAGAGTTTCTCTTAAATAATATGGTTTTGACTCAATCAGGTAAGTCATAGGCATGTTCGAAGTAAGTCGCAGCTGTTCTCCTCTTATAGCAAAATAAATATGGCTGTTTCCCCTGATCCTTTCGGCCGGCTGTTTGTCCCAACCATTTACAGGGCTACATTTTATGCTGATCCGCGGTGTTCCGGATATGGGTGTGACTATGCGAAAAAAAGACAGGGGACGATATATACGTCCATACTGATTAAATCTGGGACAAAAATCAGTAATTTTATATTGACTGCCATCCCCGAGTGTTACAACTGTTTCCAAAATATTGGTATTTAAAATGTATTGTTGACTTGTTTCTACAACTTCGTTTGCATCAACGGTAAAACTCCCCCCGTCCGGATCAAGGATAGAACCGAAAACAGGAGGGCTGTCAGGCCTCGGCAGGCAAAGCCAATCTAATGATCCATACGTACTTACCAGTGCGGATATATTACAGTTACCGATTAATCCGTAGTTGTACATTTTTTTAATTCTACTGCATATGAAATCTAAATGCTATAATATTTTTTATGAAAAATCTTTTTCGATTTTCCGTACCATTAATTTTAACTATTATTTTAATGGCTATTCTTGTAACTCCTATTATTGACTCTCTTACGATCAACTGGTTTAAGCGAGATCTGGATATTCGCGCTCGGCTTATTACAAATACCGCAACCAACTCTATTATAAGTCAAATAAATAATCAGGACATCCGGTATCTGCAACAGTATCTGGAAAGGCTTACGCAGGATGAAAGACTTTATGCGCTAGGGATATACACCTCTAACGATAAATATTTAATAGGCACAAAATATCTTTCCAAACCCTTAAAAAAACTAACATATAAACAAATAAGTTCCTTCAAATCGCATATTATTATTGAAAACAACATACCTTATTATCTTTCCATGATTCCGATTATGTATGAACAAACCCTGCTGGGACATTTGTTGTTGGTACATAACATAAGCTTTATCTATACTCGCTCAAATGAAACAAAACTGTATATGATTATATTCCTTGTCGGTTTGGGCCTGCTGATTTCATTCATTACTGTTTTTATAGCTCATCTCAGCTGGAAAGGCTGGATGCAAACATTCAGAGAATTTCTAAAAGGTGAGTTATTTTTATCACCGCTGGGACAGGTTAAAACCGATGAACTTAAACCGGTTGTCAAGGAATTGTGGGACATGGTGAAACGTCTGGATACTAACCAGCGCATACGGGATGTGAACCTTATGAGCTGGACACCGGAAGTACTCAAAGATATATTAAACCGGGAATTACAGGGAGATGAAGTAATTGTTGTATCCAACCGCGAACCCTTTATACATCATCGTAATGAAAACAATGAGGTAGAGGTACGCTATCCGGCAAGCGGTGTGGTTACGGCACTGGACCCGGTAATGCAGGCCTGCTCAGGTATATGGGTTGCCCATGGAAGCGGTAATGCCGACAAAGACTTCGTTGATAAACATGATTGTATTCGTGTACCTCCTGACAATCCCAAGTATGTTCTCCGTCGGGTATGGTTAACCGAAGAGGAAGAACAGGGCTATTATTATGGGTTTTCAAATGACGGTTTATGGCCCTTGTGTCATATAGCACATACACGACCCAATTTTCGTCAGCACGACTGGGAAATGTACAAACGGGTTAACATCAAGTTTGCGAAAGCGGTTATCAGACAATCCAAAACCGATGATCCCATTATTCTGATCCAAGACTACCACTTTGCTTTATTACCACAGCTTCTCAGTAAGAGGTTACCGAAAGCAACTATTATAACCTTCTGGCATATTCCCTGGCCGAACCCGGAAGATTTTGGAATATGTCCATGGAAGGAAGAAATACTGGAAGGTCTTTTGGGAAGCACTATCATAGGGTTTCACACTCATTTTCATTGTAATAACTTTATAGATACTATCGACCGGAATCTTGAAGCACGCATCGATCGTGAACATCTCACTGTTACATATAATAAAAAAGCCACTGCCATACAGGCCTACCCCATCTCTATTGAATGGCCCAATCACTGGGCTGCCAATCAGGCTTCAATTGCTGATTGTCGAAAAACGTTAAGGGAGAAAGAATCGCTATCACCGGACCATATTGTGGGCCTTGGAGTGGACAGGCTTGATTATACAAAAGGAATTAACGAACGTTTCAACGCTATCGAACGTTTTTTTGAAATCCACCCGGAATGGCTGGGGCGCTTTAGTTTTATCCAGATTGCGGCACCTTCCAGATCTTCTCTGTCTTCCTATTCGCAATTCCAGAAGCAAATAAAAGATAATGCCGAAAGAATAAACACCAGATTTTCAAACGCGAAAAAACCGCCCATTATTCTAAAAATAGAGCATTATTCTCCGGAACAGGTTTATACCTATTACCGCGGTTCTGAAATTTGTTTCATCAGCAGCCTGCATGACGGAATGAATCTGGTGGCAAAGGAATATGTGTCTGCCCGCAATGATGAACAAGGTGTACTGATTTTAAGCAGTTTTACCGGCGCTTCAAGGGAACTGCTGGAAGCGCTGATTGTAAATCCCTATGACTCTAATGAATGCGCCAGAGCACTTTATATTGCCTTAACCATGTCCCAGGAAGAACAACGTAACCGTATGAGAAGCATGAGGGCTTATATTCAGGAGAATAATGTTTTCCGCTGGGCAGGAAGAATGCTCATGGATGCCGCCAGAATACGTCAACGTAATCGTGTATTCGGTACAGTAAAACGATTGGAGAATATAGAACGAACTCATGTACTATCTGTTTAATCCGAAAAAAAAAATACCGGACCCAGTGTTCCTGAATAATACTTTATATGCATTTGATTATGACGGAACGTTAGCAAAAATTAATCCATCTATTGATAAGGCATTCATGAGTCCAAAAACCAGTCAACTATTCGCCAGGCTCGTAAAACATTTCCCTGTAGCTGTAATTTCAGGAAGATCGGTCGCTGAATTGAAGCAACTGCTACCGGTAAAACCATGTTATTTGATAGGACATCATGGATTGGAGACAGGTCATCAGGCGGATGAAACTGCTGATCAGTACCGTTCTATAGTATTAGATTGGTTTCATGAACTGAATTTACAACTTAAAGAAATTAAGAATATAACAATCGAAAAAAAGGATTTTACTCTGGCCATCCATTATAGGAACTCCGGGATAAAGGAAAAAGAACGACGTTTAATAAATAAAGTAATACATGAACTTAAACCGGAACCAAATATCATTAAAGGGAAAAAAATATTTAACATGCTGCCAACAAAAAATGTAAATAAAGGCACCGCCCTGCTCAGTCTTAAAAAAGAACAGGGATACAAGCATATTTTCTTTATAGGTGACGATATTACGGATGAAAGCGTTTTTGCCCTGTCGGATAGCCAGGTAATCAGTATCAGAGTTGGCAAAAAAAACTCCTCAAAAGCACAATATTATCTAAAAAACCAATCGGAGATTAATAAATATCTCTCTATGATCATCAATTCCCTGCATTAATGGGCCAAAAAGCCCTTCTGCTCTTGTAAATCAAAATACAGTCCGGATTTCTTTATCAGTTTATCAACTTTTACACCTGCGCTATAATAAATATTATGGGTCTCAGAGAACCTATGAACGGTATATTGCACATGATCGGCGCGGCACTGGCCATACCGGCCTTATTACTGCTGGTTTTTTTCAGCCGGGGATCGGCTTTGAAAATAATATCCTTTGCTATTTACGGTTTATCACTGTTTCTGCTTTACCTTTTCAGTACCCTGCACCATTGCCTTCCCAGGGCTGCCGGTGGCAAGGGGCAAGTTTTTCGTAAACTTGACCACCTGGCCATTTACGCATTGATAGCCGGTACATACACGCCCTTCTGCCTGCTCGTAATGAAAGGCTTGGGTGGCTGGATTATCTTTACAGTAATCTGGCTGATCGCCATAGCGGCAATCTCAGTACAGGCGGTTTTTATCAACCTGCCCCGCAGTTTGACAACAACAGGTTATATATTGATGGGCTGGCTTGTAGTCCTGAACCTGCCGGCCTTACTCAAAAACCTGCCTCTGGGAGGTTTATTGTGGTTACTGGCCGGAGGAATTATCTATTCTGTAGGTGGAGTAATCTACGCCTTAAAAAAGCCGCGGGTCTTCAGTTGGCTGGGGTTTCATGAACTCTGGCATTTTTTTGTGCTGGGTGGGTCTGCCTGCCATTTCATAGCTTTGTTTTTCTACGTGGCCCTTAGGTAACAGTTTCAGGGAACAAGAGGTCTACAACCGGTTTCAGCACATTTCTGGACTGCCCGTTACCCGGAAGAGTATGCAAGGAAAATCCAGGCCTGTGATTAATTTCCAGGACCGAATAATTGGATGCGACAGCCTGGGCTCCGGGGTCTTTTATCAATAAATCAATACCGGTAAATCCCAAATCAGGAAAAAGACGCAAAATATCATGAGCTACACTGATATAGGAAGGATGAATTTCGTCAGTAACATCTTCACACCAGCCGCCAGAGCCGACATTGGAATTAAATCTTAACACAAGCTCCTCGCCATCTGCCAGAACATCACTGATTTTATGTTTTTGTTTGCTTAGGGCCCGCACTGCTTCAATGTCCTTGATATAAATGTCGCATAAGCAGGTATTTCTGGGGTTCAAACGTTTATAATTTTCTTTTTCAATTAAATCAATGATACTGAGCTTGCCATCTCCTGTAATTCTGGGGCAAGTTCGTTTAATAACCGCTGTGTAGCCTGAGGATGTAACAAAAAACCTGTAATCATCCTGATCGCGTAGATATTTTTCCACCAGGATTACAGGCAAATTATTTTTACGTATTTCCTCAAAACAAATAATAAAATCCTCTCTGCTTTCGATATTGCAATAAACATGATAGCCTCCTTCGCTGATGTTGGGCTTTACCACCACAGGAAATTTTAAGGTATTCTGAGCATAATAGAGGGCCAGGTCCTGGCGATCGGATTCAAATATTCTGCTTTCCGGCACCGGGAATTTTTTTTCTTTTAAAAACACATTGGTAAAATACTTGTCTCCGAACAAATTGATATATTGTGAGGGTACCAGACGGCTGTCGCAATTCACCAGCAGCTCAATGTGTTTATCAAATCTGGCCTCGACAATGTCTGTGTCCGGAATATAACTGAGCTGTATATTACGCTCCTGAAGCTCTCGCAGCAGTAATTGAAAATTAAAATGCAGGTTAGGTGGTATGGGCTGCATATTCCATCCTGTTTTCCAGATTATCAAATTCGAATGCTTCCAGGGCCTGACCACAGGCGACATTATATTTAATCTCTTCGTCTATGGCCGGTGCGTATGCATAGGCAATTCCCAGATGATTCAGTTGTTCGATAATTTTTTTCAGTTCACTACTGCTCAAAGGTTTCTTGGCTATTATGTCTTCGGTTTTCAATAGTCCCTCGTACATATGCACACCTTTTACAATATTCCACGGAGACAACCTGACCCAGAATTGTTCTTTTGATAAACGGTCAGTCAAATCTTTAAAATTATATTCAAATCCTTTAAATAATATAAAATTTAAGGAAAGCTTTTTTTTAAACTTCTTATAATATAAACCGGTAAAATCGGCGATCTCGGGAATAGTTAATAATGTTCCTCCCATTTTTTGTCTAAATAACGCTTCCCTCTGCCTGTCGCTGGTGGAATGTACGCTAATTTGCAAATCGGTCGCATTCATCACCTGCGGATGGTCCAACAACCGGTTAATATTTCGTTTTATACCGCAGGTACTTAGACCGAAGATAACATTGGGAAAGCGCTGTTGTAAGGCATACATAGCTTTCAAGACATTGTCTGAATTTAATAACGGTTCACCCATCCGGGTAAATAAGATTCTGAACTCATTAGTACAAACAGGATCAGGGTGACGATTATTGCTTACTCCTTCCTGGATGAGAAACTCCACCTGCTCAACAATCTCCTCAGCGGACAGATGCTTTATAAAGGATTGTCGGGAAGCGCAGAAAGAACAGGTCATGGGGCAGCCGGCCATAGTGCAGATTGTCATCACACGCTTCTTGATATCCGAAGGATTTTGAAAATCAGCGAACCTGTAAGGGCGAGTCCCGGGAGCTGTTTCCCGGCTCATAAATACATCCCCCAACTCCAGCAGTGTATTATGACCGGTAAAATTTGCCAGATATGTCTGACCGCAGGCCAGGTTCAGTTGTTTAACTTTTTGTAACATTATTAAATAATATCATAATAACCGCGCCGATTTAATACGCTAATATGATTTTTTGTAGGTGGGTGAGGTGATAGGCGTATTTTTTTCAGCCTTTTCTGCTCGTAACCGTTGTTTTTCTGCTTCATCTGTCATAGCTTCTGCCTGCCGTTTTAATTTGAGCATTCTCTGCTGCAAACTGCTTATTTCATCATCTTTTTGTCTGGTCTCCTGCTGAAGTGCCCTTAAAGCTTCCTCATATTTAACCTGTAAAGCATCAAATTCTCTTTGATCAACAAGTTTTTTATTTATCCGGTCTACGCAGGCACGGATTTTTTTACAATCTTCTATATAATCTTTAGCTTTAGCTACTTGATCATTTAACTTGCCGAACTTGGGATTGTCCGCTGCTATTTTTTTGGATGAACGCTGATTAATAGCCTCAACCTGTTTATGAATGGTCGTCTCAATTTTACCTACACCGGCTTCCAGCTTGCGGATCTGATCATCCAGTTCATGCCTGTATCTGCTCACAGCTTCATTCAGCGCAGTTTCAAATTCACCGTCATCAATTTCCAGTTGAGATATGGATTTAATAAAATTCTTCAAAAATTCTTTAGACAAAGCAAGATCGGGATTAGCCTGCGACGCCTGTAAAAGTTTGGAGGTAATGTCTATTTTTAACTTATTGGCTTCTTCTTCATCAAGCATGCCAAAAAATACCCCGCCAACTTCCTCCATCATATCCAGAACTACTTTTTTTGCTACAGTGAATTCCGGTCTTAAATCGCCCTGTTTACGCATCATGTTCCAAAAATTTCCATAAAGGGCTTCAATAAACAAATAGTGTGCTTTTGCTCCATAGGCAGTGGTCGCGATCTTGTCTTCTATTGCCTTCATTTTTCTGGAATGGTCGATAATCTCTTTGGGACTTAATAACTTGCCGTCTTTATCTTTCTGAAAAACAATAATGGCGATCTTCTTCAGGGTCTGCTGACCGTCCCTAGAGCTCATAAACCGACTAATACCTGCAAGCATGGCTTCCGCAGATTCCTGCGCTGAAAGCGCGCCCTCAACTCCGGTATTAATGGCGGGAAAGGCTATAGACTGCAAGCCTGCCCTGTCTGCTGTATCCAAAGCGTTATATACAGCCTCCACTGTAATATCATAGGCAATATCAGGAGCTGCCTGCGCGGTTACTACATGAATAAAAGCTTTAGGCTGATGGGTGGAAAATCCACTGGAAATGTGCGCATAACCATAGTTTGTTCCGGTAGTGTCTAAAATCTGTTGAAAATTGTCTCTGGCGGCAAGCACCACGGATTCTTCACCTGATTTTTTGGCGCGGTCCAGCACCCCTTTGGCCACACCACCTTTAGAAACCTGATAATCAAATTCAGGAATAGCCCAGGCATCTATAGTATCGGCAATCGTAATATCCCCGATAGCAATGGCAATTTCCATACCGCCATCCAGTTTTTCCGAGGTTACGTTATAAAACTTTCTACTACCTGCTTTAATATTCTGCAGGCTTTTAGCCAGTTCACCGGGCTCCTGATAACTATATTTCAGGTTACCTGCCTGATAATCGTTGATTATCTTTTCAAACACAACAATTCTCCCTTCAATTTCAGGTCATTTAAACAATCTTTAAATATATCGACCGCTGTCAAAAAAAATCTCAGGCCTTTATCCAAGTAATGAATCAATCTCCTTAAACAGGTCGTCCACTTCGTGCAATACTTCTTCCCGTTCCTCAGCAAAAATTCTTTCCAGGGCCATATTCAACTGTTTGGTTATTATTTCAAATTCTTTGTCCATACCGCTTATAAGGATCAAAATGTCTTTCATCATAGACTCACTTATCTTGAATTTATGCATTTCCCTGCTTAACTCATTTTTTATTTCCATAAGCTGATCTATAAGAGACCGCGCATTATTCAGCTGGTTTTCCAGCTCGCCGGCAGCCGGATTAATGTTTATCGACTTTATGGCTTTCCCAATTTTTATCAATTCCGGCTTAAACTTATCCTGCAGCAGAGGAGCGGCTTTTTCCGGTGACAGCAGTTCTTCTATTTCATCGAAAGCCCAGTTAGCAAAAGATAATCCCGCGGCATCCAGTAAATTTTTCACTTCATTTCTATCTGTTCCGGTGAATTTCGATAAATATACGTCCTCTATGGCATCTGTAATTATTCTTTTTCTTATCTCTTTGCCGCTGCAAACATTTTGCGCGCGCATAGCAGCGTGTCCGGGTTTATCTTCAACTGTGTCCACAATTTCATCTGTATCTATTTTTTTGAGAATAGCAATCAATTCCCGCCTGGTGATAAGAAGCTCCTGATCTGTTTTAGCCAGTTTTCGCAAGCTAATTACCGGATGCACCTGATTGGACAGTCCATAATGGAACTCGGCCAGAGCCTTCAGAAAACGGTCGGTTTTCATCAATCTGGATAAATTATCAAACTTGACAGGATCTATTTCAGCAGCATACCTGTAACCGTGTATTTCTATTTCCGGCTGTGACCCGTAAATAAGGTAAGTGAGCATTTGCTCTATTTCAATATCACTGACATTATCTATCTGCAAATACATGGACCAGCGATTGATAGCCGCAGGGCTAAACACTTTTTTACCAGGGAATTCAGCAGGATTTCCTGTAGCATAATTTCTGGACATTTTATGTATACCGCCATTCTGTTCGGTAAGATTTTCACTGTCGTGTTCCGATACCAAAAAGCTTTTTGGCCTTTCCAGCAATGAATTGAAACGTTCGCCTACATTGGTTTCGGACTGGTTAAGTTCGTCCCAGATAGCAGTGTGCCCTTTGCGATTGGACACAAGTAAATCTTCCTCCAGATAAATCCAGCTGGTAGCCGGTATATATAAACCTTCCAGAACGGCTATTCGTTTGGACTCATCTTCAGTTAGCGTCCGCTGTTCATTTTGCGCGGATTCTATAAGTTGTACAGTTTCTTCGGTCAGTACCAGATCATTATAATTACAGATAATTTCCATATATCTTGCTGCCAGTGTTTTATCAGAAGGTACATATTTACCGATAACATCCGCAGGGTTAGTCCTGCCGTTAAAATTTATACGATGTACAGGTTGATTTATCAGACCATCGAAATAAGTTATTCCGGAAGTTTTGGTAGTAGCCGGTAATCCTTCTATAAGAAGCGGTATATCATATTTGTGCGCTATAGCGATATTCACCAGGAGCCTGACAGTCTGCCTGTCCAGACAAAGCCTGCCTTCCGTGTCTAGATTCGGCACCAGCTCCTGCTCTTCTGGAGTCAAATCATTACGGATGTCTACTTTCAAATCATGAATATATAAATACTTGCCGTCCGGAGATTTTTCTATTACCGGTCTGGCTACATTGCTGATAGCACGGGGTTTATGATTTAAGCGAAAATAATCCAGAGCCTTTTCAGCGTCTGATATTTTTGCTTCCTCTGCTTTGGCAATAAGCTCCCCAAGCGGCTTATTTAATTTACCTGGAAGCTTTAAACCTTTCAATAAATCAACAGCGTCTTCTCTGACTATCAGATTATCACTATAAGGATTTACAAACAGCTGCCGGATAATATGAAAATTTTTACCGAACATTTCATTGGTTGTAAGATAATATTCCTTATCAATAACCCCGAACAAGTTTAGCTTCATTTCCACTATAGACTGACGGTCATCAGGGTCCAGTTTGAAACGGCTGGAATAAAATAAATCTATACCTCGTAAAAAAGTTTCTACAGGATTATTTTGAAAGGTATAGGACTTGCCGGTTTCCCTGTCAATACTTTCGAATTCTGACAAAAAGCGGAGAAAACTGATTATATCGCGGCGGGTAAAAGTAAGTTTCTGCTTACGATTGCGGTTAAGAATATTGGATACACACAGTTCCTGTAATTTGTGATGAAAATTGCCCAGCAAGCCGTAAAACGGCAGAAACTCCGGTTTCATCAGACTTGGGAACTGCGGAGCCCTGTCGTCGGCCTTATAAACTTTACCACGATGCGTAATCTCCGGTTGTAAACCAAAAGTTAAGAAAGCGATAAGGTCTTTTATTTCCCGAATTGTGGGAGCCTCTACTGTGCGTTTCATCACCCTGCCCCGCAAGTCTTGTGACTGCTTATGCCGCATACCGTAAACCGTGCCGGCCTGGTTCTGAGCGGCACCGATCCTGAACCATTCGCTGACTTTATCCCTGCCTGCGGCATAACGCGACATAGTGCGCGCAGCACCCGGGATACGGATTTTCCTGCCTGCTTCAAATACAGGATTATAAATAGATTGTCTGTCCGCGGGCGCCAGGTTCAGTTCATCCGCCAGATATAAGCCTCCATAGGTCGCGCTTTCAGGCAAAGGCCCGTCGTTTAAGGTAAAAGGTGTCATGGGCATATCGATATTTTCCAGATCGGCTATTTGGTGCAAATCATCTTCGGCTATTGGTTTCATATATACACGACCCTGATTTGCGTAGCGGTAACTGTTAATTAATTTGCGGCTTTCAGGGTCAAGCCTGCTGATATCCTTATCGTGCAGCAACTTGAATAATTGGCTCTGACCTTTGGCGGAATTGGGCACGTATCGGCCCAGGATATCGCCAGGGTCAATTTGTTCGGAGTGATTTACTCGCCACATAGGTAAATTTAAAAGAGCCGCGACCAGCACAAAAGCTGTGGTCTTAGCGGCAGCGGTATCACCCTCAGCCAGGGAAACCGCATCCGCTTTGAAATCATCAAGGATAGAAAAAACAGTTTGCACAAACGACTGGTCCATGACCAGATTGTTCAGCCACTTTCTTAAATCCGGAACACGGTCCAGTACCTGGTACGGGACATCTGTTCTTCTGGGTATACGTTTATCTCCGTAACGCAGCCACATACCATCCGGAGTAATGGCAAAAGGAGCCTTGATATTGGTTATAGGCAGTAATCTGGCTTCCGGGCATATCGCTGTTACTTTTTTATTCATATTTTATCTTTCCGCTAAATTTATCGTTAGCTTTTGCTTTAAAATCCAACAAATCTATGGGAATTTTTTGTTCCGGATAATTCTGTTTAAAGTCGTCGGCAAAAGGCAGATTATTGGTATTCAGCGCATAACGATCAAACATCGGATGATTTATCGCTGAATGTAATAAATGTGTCCTCAATAAATTTTTCAAATTTGAACTGCTATTTGTCGATAAATATTGTTGAGGATTCTCCATCATATCTCTGAGCAACGGAGGAAATACCTCCACAAATTCCTCATGGCTCAGGTTTGGCAAGGCAATAGGATAATGCTTGTCCAGTTCACTTGTTTCCGGCCCAAAGCCAAGGGCTATAGGCAGGGGTATTACAGCTTCTCTGGCAATAACACCGAGTACCTCAGGTAATTTTTGAGGCTGACCTGTACCGCCATCGGTCAATAAAATCATGAATTTTATTGTGCCTGGCCGCTGCTTAAATATGTTATAGCCGAATTCCAGGGCTTCCGCGTCATTTGTTCCACCACTGGGCAACTTTACTATGGTACTCAGACGGTTCCTCATCGCGGGACTCAAATTATCCTCAAAATCTTTCAGGATAACCTGCCCGTAATTAAAACCGATTACACTGTTTTTTATAGAATTTCTTTCCAGGGCTTCAACTCCCATGGTCAGGCCCACAAAAGCCTGGATAATCTTGCGGTTATCTTTCATGGAGATGGATAAATCGATAAAAAATAAAAACTCGAAATCATATTCCTGCGGCAGGGTTTCACGTCCGAAAATCTGGTACAAGGCAGGATTTGCCTGCATCTGCATGGCCATTTCCATGGAAATATAGTTACCGCTATCATAGCCATAGCGCAATTGAGGATTTTTATTCTTATATAAAACGTCTCCTATTCCGGTTGTCAGACGGTTTATAGGGTCAGCGAACTTTACCAGCACCTGTTCATACGGATTTAAAGAAACCAGCAGATCTCCCTGATTAACCGCTTCGTCCAGTTTATTGATAATCTCACGACTTTTTTGCTGGACCTCCTGCAGTTTATCCGGTGAAATTTCCGGTTCGGTCTTTATATCCCGAGCCAGAGCCTGCTGATTTAATACCGGACTTGAGACTTGTTTATCTATATTGTCAGGTATTCCGTCAATATCCGGTCCTGATATTTGTTCCGGGCCTGTTTTAGCGGCATCCTGTTGCATGGCAAATCCGTCTCCACCTGTACCGCCCTGTGCTGATTTGCCAGGCACACCAGACGGATCTTCAGAAGGTTTATCGCCGGTCTGTTCACCTGTTGCTTCTTTTCCAGCGGAGGCCTTACCTTTATCAGGTTTATTAAATTTATGCTGACCTTCGTTAATATCCTGCAATTGTTTACCGGCTTCATTTAGGTTATTTTCAAGCTTATTTTCTATTTCGGGTAAAGTATTCTCCTTAGCTTTCTGTTTAAGTTTTTCTTTCAATTCATCAGAAACCTTGTTCCAGTCTATTTCACCTTTCCAGTCTTTGGGAATTTCAGCAGGAGTTTGAGCTCCGTCCTGACCATCTTGAACGTCTTTTGCAGGTTGGCCCTGCCCGGATTTATCGTCCGGTAACGTTTCAGGCCCTTCTTCAGGTTTCCGGGTATCTCCCTTCTTACCCATAGCTGAACCTTTATCCGCAATTTTAGCGCCATCTGGTTGTCCCAGCTCACCCTCAGGTAAACCTTGAGGTGTTTTACCTTCTTTAACAGGTTGTTTTCCAGGTTCAGCAGCTCCATCAGGTTTACCGGCAGCTTCAGGTTTTTCGTCTCCGGCTTTTCCGGCATCTTGTCCCTGAGCTTTGCCGGTTCCCTGTTTATCTGATCTTTGAGCAGGTTGTTGAGATCCGGTCTTTTTTTCCGGAGCTGCAGTAGGAGCAGATGACTGACCTCTGTCACCTTCTGCTGATGATGGTTGTCCGGATTGACCACTGCCTGCTCCGGGCATGGGCATACCCTGTCCACCCTGCTGTTGATTGTTCGCGTTTTGCATATCTTGAATCGCCTTCATAATAGCTTTTATCAATTCGTCCATCTCCTGCGGAGTTAACTGATCTAAAATATCTTTACGGCTTGATTCATCAAGCATCTGCTGCCGGGCCCTTTCCAGGTCTTTGAGCTCATCCAGCATATCGCTATAACCTTTTTTCCAGATTTCCTCAATAACAATCTTAAAGGACTCTGTTGCCGAGCGCTGTACTTCATATTCATCGAGTGACTTTGGTTGTTCCTTATAGGCCCTGTTAAAGGCGTCCAAAGTTTCATCCAATAACTTGCGAACCCTGTCCGGTAAAACTTTGGATGTTTGCCCGGTTTTCCAAAATTTGATTAATTCAGAGGTATAAATGATAAAATCAGGTGTATGGCCAAGGGCCTGCTTGAGGGCAAGCAGTTTCATGGGTTGGCCGAATAATTCGGGATTTTCACCTGTCAAATAATCATAGGAGAGGTCCTGCCACTTACTGCTTCCGGGTAATTTGCGCAGCATATAATCATTATCCCGCGGGTCCTCTACAGCATTTAGCAAAGCTCCCAGGGCCATCATTTCAAAATATCCGTCTACTTCCTTTTTTTCTTCCATATCTGCCGCGAATTCCGGGTAACGAGTTATCAGTTTATGAATTATTTCGTGCAGACTGATAAAATTAAGTTTTAAAATTTCCTGCTTAATATCCAAGGTATCAAAGCTAATCATGATCGGATCAAAAACTATGCGGTTATTGTCAAAATCCATAAACGAGCCGCCGCCTGCCTGCCCCCACTGTACCTGCAATTTGCGGTCGGACCTGACCTGATTAATAAGTACTCGCAGCTGGTTTAGTACCGTTTTACCGAACTTGTTATAGGGATTTTTATAAAAATCCTTTAATAATTCCTGGATTTCTTTCTTTTTACTGTTCAAAACTTCTGCTACTATTTTAAACATGAGAGTCAGCGAATTACCATTGCTTCTCTCTCATTAAGATGATCCTCAAACAATGTGTTCAATCTTTTGGAAGCTTTGTGCAAATCGGAACTTAAAAAATATTCTATACCGGGTAAACGCTGTGCGCCGTTAATCTTGTTATAGCTGTTGAAAGACCAATTTCCGACCAATGGGTCGACAATGGCCAGTACTGGAATCCCATTTCCTCTTCTACCGCCCTTTGACAGGGCCAGTGCCGCTTCAGTAGCTGTCTGACCACCCCCACCTAAAATCAGAAGAATATCTATAGATTGCAGAAAAACTTCAGATTCTGAACCCCATTCCGAACCCCAAACTATCATTCTTTGAGTATTAGCCAGTTTATAACCGATCCCTTTGGAACTCATTATCCCCGAAGATGAAATATTCATTTCATTGGAGACTTCATAAAAGCTTTTAACTCCACCGATAGCTGTCATTCCTGAAACATTTTCCAAAAGATCATGATATTTGGGATTGGTGTTTAACATTAAGGAAGATAAAATCAGCTTATGACGCCCTACATCTGTCTTTCTGCCGGAATTACCGGCGAAACCAAGACGCAATTTATCATGGGTTTCCTTCATAAACCTGTGCCAGGAAATATGTGTTCCTTTAAAAAGTCTCTGGTCCGGTAAAAGATTATTTTTAGTGAACTCCACAACTTCGTTCGGATCTTCCGTGTACCAGATGCCGTTATTAAACACTTTGAAAACCTCATCATCAGGATTCAAATACAAAGAAACAACCGGTTTATTTAATCTGGAAGTTGCCAAAGCTTCTGATAAAGAACCGCTCCTGCCTCCCAGCAAACACAGCATATCCACAGTATGACCAAAAATGTTGACGTGATCAGTGTAATTTTCTCCGGCAATAGCCAGATAATCCATTTTGGGAAAATCTTTACTAAAGGCCCCCTGGGCTTGCAAATGCAATAAATCCTCTATACCTTTCCAAGGCATGATCCCTATGGATAATTTATTATTTTTAACTGCCTGCAGATGTGCGTCTTTGATAAATGCCCACATAGTGCCGCCATGCACTATAGCATCGGTCCAGTTATTTAAACCTTCAATAATAGTTTTAACAGCTTTTGACTGAGATTGAGAATTTATTTTGGCCGGATTGGTCGGGCCGGCAAAACCCAGTTTTAATCCTCCTCCGGTATAAATATCACGGAACTCCTGCAAGCTCATTCCTCTTCTGGTCAGGCCCAAAGTTTTATTCATAAACCTGCCTAAACCGGGAGGTATTTCATCCATATAAATTCTGTCTGTTAAACCGGCAAGCAATTCCCGAACCTGTTTGGGATCATAGTATTCATTGCCTATAATAATCTCTTCTGTTCCAGGTTTTAGACCTTTATTATTTACTGTTAGTAAAAGTTCTTTTGTTTTCGAGTCAATGGCCGCAGAATATTCCTTGTAGCCCTTATAACGGGTTTGATTAAGAATAATATCAGTCAGAGCGTCATTAAATTTTACTAAAGCCTTAATGAAATGCACGTAATCTTCTTTAGGCAGTTCATCAATTTGATAAGCAAATATTTTATCCTCAAACTTTATTTCTACAACCCATTTTCCTTTGACAGGATTCTGAAACTTCACCGGACTGTTGGGGCCCGTAATATAACCGTTAATCAAATCATTAAATTTTTTTAAAGCCCATAAATACATGGCTTGTTCTGATTTTTTAGGAACTCTGCTGACCGCTCCCTCATTAATTAACTTGGTTTTCATAAAATTCATCATCCTTTGCTATCAGTATCGACAAGGTTTGGAAAGATGATATCTTTAAATTTTTCAAGAATATCCCCAGAATTGTCGACAAAGACAAATTTATTATGAACTTACATTAAATATGTCGGGTAAAAGCGCGAAAAATTTCAACAATTTTTTAAATAAGCGCAGATATTACATGGCCCTGACAACGAATTTAGAGAGCGGTTGGCCAGCGTCGGACTACTGCGCTGCATCTCTTTATACAAGGCCGGAAGACCGCCTGAAAAAAGTCGTCTAATGATTTTGCTTTGATTCGCATTGTATAAAATTCCTTCTAAAGATTCTGTCCTTATATTGCCAATCCTGTGTACAAGACTAAATCCCGGACAGGCAAAAACATCTCCGTTAGCACGCACAAATAATCTTGGCCCCAGATAGTCATTATTATTAATAACGGCTTGCGGTGAACAGTTTAATATTCGTTCATTGAAGCGCTCCACCAGCATCTCCAGCCCGGTTTCTTCATTATCCCTAGTAGATTTTCTTATAGCTGTTGAACATAAAACCGGGTCAACGATTTTGATAAAATGAAAATCAAATAAATTTAGAGGTAGCTGATACTTATCCAAAAGAAGTTGAAATTCCTTTTCAATTTTTTCCATATTTTCAGGGTTATAGTCAAAATTAGCCAAGGTTATGAAAAAACGCTCCGGATCCAGTAAGGTTAAAGCGCTGACCAGAGCATATATGCTATTCAACAGCGGAATCCCGGCTATATTCTGCTGACCCTGCGAAATATACAAACCGGGCTTTAAGAATCGGTTATGGGTTGAAAAATACAGTCTTGTTAACAATTTTTCAGTATTCTGTATGGTGTCAAAGGCAAAACCGTTAGTATTAATTTTATATAAATCCAGAGGAGCGATTTTTATTATTTCCAAAAGCCTGTCAAAACTCTGGAAGGGTTCGCCTCCGGTCAGAGTATAAAAAGCAATGCCCGTTCCGGCTGCCCCCGCAAAAATTTTTTCTATAATTTCCGTAGACAATACATTCGCAGATTTTTCCACGGCACATCCAGCGCAACCAAGGTTACAGGCAGCCGTTATTTCCAGTTCCATGCCCAGCGGACGGTAAACCCAGTCCGCCGGATACCTGCTTTGATGATCATTACAAAAGCCGGAAAGATCCTGAAAAGGGCTATAGGGCAGAAAATAGGAAAATTTTTTATTCACGCTGAGACCCCTGTTAAAAATAAAACAGACCGTTTATCATATTATAATAAACTTTGAACGCAATCAACCGAAGCCGATCAGAAGGACCAAATTAATGAATATCCTGTTCCTGCACATATCCGAACATACTAATAATAAATTTCGTACTAACCTGGTTCCCTGCGGAATGTTCGGGCTGGCCGATTATATATCGAACAGCGGAGCAAATGTGAAAATAATTCATAAAGAACTGGAAGAGCTGTTAAATCCGGGATTCTCTATTACCGAGCACATAGCAAAAAATAAATACAGGATTGTCTGTATGGACCTGAATTATCACACACAAGCTTTCAGCGTGATTAAATATGCCCAACTAATAAAGCACAGTTTTACCGACACTTATATTTGTCTGGGAGGGATGACGGCTTCTCTTTACGCAAATGAAATCCTGGAAAACTTTCCTGAACTTGATTTTATTATTCGGGGAGACAGTGAAGAGCCACTTCTGCGACTTATTACCGCGTTAAAAAACAAACAATCTCCAGTTCTTATAAAAGGGATCAGTTACCGACAGGGCAAAAGGATATTTAACAACGAACTTGCGGGCTCTATAAAGCCGGATATATTGAATAATATCTCATTTTCTAACTATAGTCTGCTCGCTCATTACGACGAATACCTACGTCTGCGTATGGGCACGCCGATACTGTATAAAGAACGTCAGGCATATTACTCGGCGGGACGTAACTGCAACAAAAACTGCAGTTTCTGCGGAGCATCGGTCGATGTTAAAAAAAAGTTATCCGTCAACGGAGCTACTTTATGGAAAAGCATACCTTCTGTTCTCAACGATTTCAAAAAATTCAAGGAATATCAAATAAGCAGTTGGAATACCTGCTGGGATCCACCTGATAATCATGAGTATTATCTGGAATTATTTAACAAAATAAGAAAAAATAACATTTATTTAAAATTAGTTTTCGATTGTTTTGATCTGCCTCACACTGAATTTATCAGGGCAGTACGGCAAACTTTTATCAGCGGTTCTGTTTTGACCCTTTCCCCGAACTCAGGGTCGCAGCAAGTCAGGGTAAATAATAAGTTGAGCAAGTACTCAAATGAAAAAATTTTTGAAACTTGCGATTTGATAGCCAAAAACAGCCTGCTTTGCAGTATTTATTTTTCAGCAGGATTTGCCGGCGAAAAAATCAGTGATACAAAAAAAACCATTAAACTTATTCAGCAAATAAAAAACAAATTTCCTAACTTCAGGATAATTGCTGAAATGATTGAACCTGAACCTTTTGCAAACGCTTTGATGTCAGATAATGACGGTGACTTGACTGGTTTTCCAAAAACATTTATGGACTATTATCAATTGCACAAAGACGGAAAAGAACTGTCGTACGGCACAAAATACTTTAAATTTGAGGAAATAAAAGAGATAATTGGAGAGTATAACACTTATGCATCAAACTGAAGAACTTTTTAACAAACTGAAAACAATCGAAAACCATATCGAAAAGCTTTCGCCAACTGAAAAAAACAACCTTTATAAAGATCTGGACAATATGCTTATCAGATTAAACAGCAAGGCTTACACCGAATCGGATTATATTGAAAGAAATCCCTTTGACATGCCCAGAAGGATCAGGGATTTTTTCTATTGCTTCGAGCGCTATCATGATCACGCCCTGGCCTGGGAAGAAGTACTGAAAAAAATAGATTTAACAGACATAAACGGTATACTTGATCTCTGCCCGGGGAACGGTCCTAAAGCCGCTATTGCCCTGCATTATCTTGACTTTAGGGGAACACTTTACCATCTGGACAAGGACGAAGCTGCTTCAAATGTACTGCTTACTTTTATTAAAATGTTCAGGTCTCGTTTTACTCTTAAATATATTAATCAGGATTTCTTTGAATATAACGGACAAAAAGTGGACATGCTAATTGCCAATCATGTTATTGACGATCTGTTAATAGATAAATATTGTAAAACATCCGGTGTTTTACTTGAACATATTTATGAATCCAATGACTTATTTCTGGACACTATAAAAAGAATAACGGATGAACCTGATTCCGTGAGGACTGAGTACGCCGAACACATAGCGCTAACTCTTTCCAGGTATTTGTTACCGGGAGGCACTGCAATCTTTTGTCACTATAGCGGACTGGTTGAAGAAAGCTTGAAAATCCATTATTGGGCGGATTATTGCAAAATGATGCTGGAAGAAATGCTCGAGAAACTGGGTAATTACGGATTTGTTTTTTCACGCAAAACAGAAAACAAAAATATGAACAGTGTCTTTTATTTTTATGAAAAATCAACAGAATGTTCAAAATAAAAAAAAGCAGAAAATTTGCCAACGGGATTGTATACTTGCTGGAAACCGATGACGGATATCCTCTGGAGGTTACGGACACGTTTCTTCCATATTATACAAAATTCTGTATTAACAAGCATTCCAACAAATTAAACAAAAATGATCCAGGCTCAAGAACCGAACGCTGGATGATAGGAGTTTCTGTAATGTCCGGGTGCCCTGTACATTGCAAATTCTGTGCCACCGGTAAACTGAAAAAATGGAGAAATCTGACAGCTGAAGAAATTGCGGCACAAGTTGAATTTATAATTTCCAGGAATAATTATAATCCAAAAAACAGTAAAGAGTTCAAGATTAATTATACCCGAATGGGGGAACCTTTTTTAAACACGGAAAATGTCAAAAAAGCCATCAGACTTGTCAATAAACTACATACAAATGTCCATCATTATATCTCGACCATCGGTATTAAAAAAAGTGACATGGCCTGGATAAAAAACAACATGACATTACAATTAAGCCTGCACAGTACTGATGAACAAAGACGAAAAGGACTTATCCCCTATACGAACAAAATGTCCATTTCAGAACTGGGTCAAGTCCGCACTAAAAGCGCTTTGAAAACTACTTTAAACCTGACCCTGGTGGATAAAAAAGATTTTGATATAAAAATACTGCGCGAATATTTTGATCCCGAATATTTTTTTATAAAACTCTCGCCTATTAATAAAAACAGCATCTCTGAAAAGCATAAACTGGGTAAAGGAATCATAAAACAAACAAATCTGCTTTGATTTGCATTATGTGGAAGGCCGGGTATAATATTTATATGGAAAAAATCATTGAACAACTGGAAAAAGAAAATTATGATTACGCAGTGGCTATTGCCACCGAAGCTGAAATAGCTGCCGAAGCAGCTTGCGGTCAATTATCCCTGATCGAAGAATAACATAATTTGACCGGAATCAACTACCAGCAAGCCCCCGAATATATTTAAGCGCGTTTAAAGCCGCAGTTGCACCCTCACCCACAGCAATAGCTATCTGCAGTCCGCCGCAGGTTACATCTCCGGCTGCGAAAACACCAGGGAGATTGGTATTCATTTCTCGATCAACGGTGATACAATCCTTGCTGCTAATGGTAACTCCGGACTTTTTTAACAAAGTTTGCGCCGGAACTTCCTGAATAATAAAAAGCCCATCAGCCGGCAAGGTGCTGACCGAACCATCTTTTTCTATTTCAACAGCTGTCAGCATGGATTCTCCCTGAATATTTGTAATACGCGCGTTTGAAATATATTTTATGTCTTTTTTTTCAATAGTTTCAATTAATTTATCCGGACATTTAACTTTTTTACAATAAGTTATCAGAGTAGTATTACAGCCAAGTTGTTTAAGCATGAGCGCATCGTCTACAGCCTCTTCATCATTACCATAGATAATAACATTTTTTCCCTTGAAAAAAGCTCCGTCGCATGTGGCGCAATATGAAACACCCATACCCACCAACCTTTCTTCATTGGGGATGGATTGTTCATGCTGCCCCCTACCTAAAGCAAGAATAACTGTTTTCGCAGTTATCAATTCGTTACGGGTTGTTACCATTTTAGGATCATAACCCAAAGCCAGTTCCAGCGCGTCACCATTAATAATTTTCGCCCCGAATTCCTGAGCCTGTTTTTCAAATCCGGACAACATTTCACTACCGGTTAGCGCCGGCAGTCCCGGATAATTTTCTATGAGATGGGCCATTTCCAGTCTGGACCTGGTTTTGCCTTTTAATATGATTGTATCCTTGCCTGCCCTGGCCGAATAAATTGCCGCGGCAAGTCCGGCCGGACCGGCTCCCAAAATTAGAACGTCTGTTTGTAGTTCCTTTAACATAGTTTAATATTATAGTACATTTTTTTTTGGAAGCAATGAAATCTGTTTCTGATGGATGTCCGGCAAATAGTTTGCTATAATTGTTTCATGGCACAACAAGAAATTTCTTCAGGAAAAAATAGCAGCGGATTAACAAAGTTTTTTTTGCTGGTATTCGGTTTGTTATCAATCGGTTACTGGATAAAATGCTTTTTGTCGATTGACCTGGTTAAACAGCATCATCTTAGCGGTCTACCCTATTTTCATCAATTATGTCAATCAGCATTAAAAGCCCATAATGCACTGGCAACCTGGCTTTCAGTAAAATTTTAAGTAATTAAACTTCGATTCTATTTCTCACTGATAATCCAGCACTGATGTATTTTTTTGTTACGAAAATCAAAGGGCACGGTCCTTTCGGAAATATCTGCAATCCTGTATTGGCTGGGAAATCTGGTTTCATCCAGATTGAAATTTCTAAAGTTTGTACTGAAAAAAAGTTCTCCTTCCGGTTTCAATAATTTTAATACCAGGTTCAACAATTCAACATAATCCCTGTCCAGAATAAAAGTATAATCAATTTTCTTGGAATTGCTGAAAGATGGAGGGTCGCAGACAATCAGATCATATTTTTTTCCTTTTAAAACACTTTCCTTTAAAAATTTAAAACAATCCGAGGTTACTATTCTGTGTCTTGTCGAAACCTCAAAACCATTTATGGCCATGTTCCGGACTGCCCATTTACTGTAGGTGTTACTTAAATCTACCGTTACAGTGGACCTGGCCTCTCCGGCTGCAGCATAACATGTAAACGACCCGGTATAGGCATAGAGGTTTAGAAAATCCTTATCCCTGGCTTTGGTCCTGACCATGTTTCTGGTATTGCGATGGTCCAGGAATAGTCCGGTATCCAGATAATTATAAAGGTCTACCTCAAATTTCAGGCCCTGTTCGTCGATTATACGGCTTTTTTCTACAATTTTTTTACTATCATCATTTTGAGATCCGCGCTGCCGGGCCTGCTTTTTGAGAATAATATCCTGTTCCTTTAGGTCCAGACCTGCCTTAATCTGATCTATACAGTCCAATGTAAACAGTTGCTGCTTTTTTTCGGTATCATCCTTTTTCCGGTGATAAATCCAGACAACAGCCTGCCCGGCATACCAATCTATGAGCACCGGATATTCGGGAATATCCTTATCATAAAGCCGAAAACAGGTAATATTGTTCTGAGCTGCCCATTTCCGCATGATTTTGAAACGTTTGATTAATCTGTTGGCCAGCATCATATATGCTCATTATTCATAAAAAAACAGTTTTTCGCAACAAAAAACCGGCAAAGATTTTCTAAAAGTAATTTTGCGTTCTTATTTCAGTTGTCAATCAGTACTAAATATCTTATATTATTAAGTCTAGCAAATTAAAGATAAAGGAGTTATGTTATGGTTTCCAATCCGCTAATTGATTTAAATACACTTGACCTCAGCAAAGAAATTGTGTCCAAAAAAGAAATATTAAAGCTCAACCCTCAACGTTATGAATTTGAACAGCTGGATAAAATAGTATATATGGATCTGGAAAACTATCTCGCTGTAGGGACAAAAAAACAAACTCCAGACGAATTTTGGACAAAAGGACATATTCCCTCCAGACCATTAATGCCGGGTGTGCTGATGATTGAGATGGCAGCCCAGTTGGGTTCTATTTTGTTTCATAAAAAACTTGATACTGAGGGAAAAACTTTTTTTGGTTTTGGCGGAGTAAATAATGTAAAATTCCGAGGCAGTGTTGAGCCCGGAGCTAATTTTATAATGGTTGTTAAAGCCACAAAATTTCGCCCCAGAATAGCCACATTTGATGCGCAGGGTTTCGTGGACAATAAAATGGTTTTCGAAGGTGAAGTAACCGGACTTATTTTTTGAACTTTATTTATATTCATTTCTTATTTATAATGGTTGTATGACGGTTCGTTCAAATAGAGTTTCTTTGGATTTGAACACAACAGAAAAAATTTTCCTCTCATGAAAAAAAATATCAAACAAAAACACGCGCTGAATTGTAAAATCAAAGTAAACATTTTTGCTGAATCCTTTATAGGAGAAGCCAATGGAGTTCTTACCGCTGTTAAACAAACTATTCAGGCGCTTACACACCATAAGGAAGTTGAAGTACAGTTTAACGGTAAAAAACAAGCAGATATTCTGCATTCACATACTATCGGACCTTTCTTTTTACTAAAAAGTCTGGAAAAATCTCATAAAACTATTATTTCCGCTCACGTAATACCGGATTCTTTTATCGGCAGTCTTATTTTCAGCAAGTGGTGGAAACCATTGGCCAAGGTATATTTGAGGTTCATATATAACCAAGCGGATACGATAATCGCAGTCTCGCCTAAAGTTAAAGTAGAGCTGCAAAAAATTGGCATAAAAAGAAACATTGAGGTCCTATGTAACGGTGTTGACCGAAAAAAATTTAAACCCGATGAGACCGCGCGTAAAAAAATTCGTAAAAATTATAATATACCTCTCAAAAAAACTGTAGTTTTATGCGTCGGACAGCTGCAACCGCGTAAAGGACTGGAAGATTTTATTGCCTGCGCCCGATTATTACCTGATTTAATTTTCTTGTGGGCCGGCGGAAGACCTTATGGCAGACTAACCGAGCAATATTCAAAAATGAATAAGCTGATAAACACCGCGCCTAAAAATATTATTTTTACCGGGATAATTGCTTTTGATGAAATACCATATATTTATGCTGCCGCGGATATATATTTTATGCCCTCCTACCAAGAAAATTTTGCCTACGCAACGATCGAGGCTGCTTCAGTAAAACTGCCATTGGTTACCAGGGATATACCGGAATACCTGGATACTTTGTTTAACCATTATCTTAAAGGTACAACTGTTCAGGAATTCTGTTTATGCATCCGCAGACTGACCGAGGATAAATCCTGCTATCAAAAGTATCAGCACCACTCTGATATATTGGCAGAAAAATATAATCTGAACATTTATGGAGATAAACTGATAAATATTTATAAAAATGTCCTTGAGGAATGCAGCCAAGCAGAATTGGCTGAAAATGTCGTTTAGGTAATATTCTATGATAAAACTGATTCAAATATTTAATATTATCAGTTTTATCGGAATGATCATTATCAATTCTCTGGCTAATACCCTGCCTATTAACGGAAAAAATACCGGTGAAATTTCCGATCTCTACCCCAATCTTTTCACTCCTGCAGGGATTACTTTTTCAATATGGGGTATTATTTACCTGCTTTTACTATGTTTTGTTGTATTTCAAAGCCAGGGTTTGATCAGACCTGAAAAAACACCTGAGGCGGTAAAAAAAATCGGCTGGCTTTTTTTTCTGTCCTGCATACTCAATGGCTCATGGATAATAGCCTGGCATTATCAGCAAATTTTTTTGACTTTGTTCATAATGATATTATTGCTGCTGGTATTGGTGTTTATTTACAGAAAGTTGAATTCCGGTTTAATAAAAAACACTCTGCAAATCACTTTTTTTACTAAAGTTCCTTTCAGCGTTTATCTGGGCTGGATAACTGTTGCTGCCATTGCCAATATTACAGTGTTTATGGTTTCCATACATTTAGACAGCATAGGTATTGGTGGCCAATTTTGGACATGTTTAATGATTATAATCGCAACTATAATAACATTAATTGTTATTAATAAAAAAAGGGATATTTTCTATACTTTGGTCATCATCTGGTCGCTATATGGAATTATCGTAAAACGTATAGCAGACATTAAACCGGTAAACAGTATAATTTATACGGCTATACTAGCCATAATTATTATCTGCCTTTATATGTTTACAAAATATTACCAGACACGCCAAAATTAATCAGCTGATCAGTTTTTGCTGTTGAGAATTTTATTCCATTCATCCAGAGCTGGTTTTATTGAATTTAATAAAGGTTTTACATCTCCCTGAATTGTAATGGACACAATTTGGTCTCCCTGAACAATTTTGTTCACAACAGCCTGATCTTTAGGACCCATAACTTCGCCAAAAACCGTATGATGCCCATCCAGCCAAACAGTTGGGACATGAGTAATAAAAAACTGGCTGCCATTAGTTCCTGGCCCGGCATTGGCCATTGAAAGTATGCCTGGTTTACTGTGTTTCAGTTCTTTAAGAAACTCATCCTGGAATTGATAACCCGGCCCACCGGTTCCGTTGCCCAGAGGACATCCTCCCTGGATCATAAAATCGTTAATTACTCTGTGAAAACTCAAACCGTTATAAAATCCCCTGGTAGCCAGATTTACAAAATTACCGACAGTGTAAGGTGTTTGCTGACTAAATAATTTAAGCTTTATGCTACCTTTATTAGTTTTTATTATTGCTATTATATCTTTTTTACCTGCCATTTTTTCTCCTTTTCGGGAGTCATTCTCCCTTATTTTAATTTTTCATAACCTGATTTTTCCTGAGCCAGTTTTTCTTTTAATTCGTCAGAGTTTAGCGGATTAAGTGGTTTACAGAGTATTTCGTTAACTCTCAGTTTTTTCAAATTCTGAGATGATGACGCCTGCATGACAAGCGCTGTATCGGCTCCATAACCAGTTCCGGCTATAGCGACAACTTTTTCGCCGCTTTGAAGATGACCGGCGTCTGTGGCCATTAACACTATCTCAAAACATACTTTTATCCCCTGGCAAAAACAACGCAGCAGACTGGCCATGGTCGTAGAAGTATTATTGCCATACAAATTATCCGTATGAAAGAGCATTGTACCGAAGTGTACTTCATGCCCTTTGCTTCTTAAATTTTTTATTAAATCCTGAGGGAATGGATTTTCTGTTCTTTTAAAATCGAACTGATGAGGAATAATAATAAGCTGGACTTCACTATCCGCAAAGAACTCCAGAGCTCTCACTGCTGTTTTGCCTGTGGTTGAGGCCAAGACAATTTTTTTTATACTATTTTCATGTAATCTTTCTTTGGCAAGCTGAAAAGTTTTTAAAGTATTTTCAGGATTATGATCTTCAAAATAAACAATTTTGCTTTGCATTATTAATCTTTCATTTCTTAAATTATCAATCAATTAATCCTACTATATACTAAATACTAATTCAAGGCTGATAAAATTACTCTTCGGTTATTTTGAACAAATGAAAATTATATGGCCCCATCTCAAGGTACAGGCCTTTCTCTATGATTTGATTCACCGGTTTTTTGAAAGAAATTAAATTAAACAGGTCCTGAAATCCGAGATCAGCGCTTTTACTATTCAGCGGTATTTTAATAGTAACATCAGTTGAAATATGAGCATAGTTAATCACTGCCAAATAATGAGGTGCTTTAAAAAATGAAAGGACACAATCGGTATTACCGTCTTCTTCAGGTTGAATATATATCCATTCTCCGTCCTTTGTTTGTATTTTTTTAAAAGCAGTCATTAAAATGTTATAGAAAGATTGCAATTCTTCATTTATTTCCTCAGGTATTGGTCTCATTAGCTGCAGGGGTATACGTATTTTCAAACCCTCTTCCTGGCCCTGATAAAAAAGATGTATACCGGGTGACAGCATAAGAATCAAAGCTGCTGCTTTGATTCTTTCCAAACCAATGGACACAGCTGAGCGTTGTTCATCATGATTTTCTAAAAATCGTAATCTGTTAATACCGTTTTGCTTGTCTTTCATAAAGATTCTAATTTTTTCGATATTGTTTCTCTGAAGCGCATGAAGAAAATCTATGTCATAAGCGTAATCAAAACCATAAGATAGTAATTCTATTTCCGTATTCCAGTATGCTTCTGCGATGAAAATAAAATCCGGGAAACTTTTTTTTATCTGCGGTATAGCTTCCTGCCAGAACTCAAGTTTTGGTTCTGAATATTTTACTCTGTCACCCCAAATTGATTTTTGTACACGCTTCAAAATCAGCATAGCCATATCACAGCGCACACCGTCGCAAAGAGCTGCAATCCTCAGGAGTTCTCTAGTCATGTCCATTCTTGTTTCGGTGTTGTAATAATTCAACTGCGCTACATCGTCCCAGGCTGGGAAATATGGATCTTTCCCATGAGCTATTACCTGTCCGGAGACAGTGTCTTTAAAAAACACATCAGGGCTTTTTTGTATGTCTTCTTTTGTTCCCAAAATGTAATGGTCAGGTTTGGAACCAGTCCAGGGGAAATCCAACCCGGTATGGTTCGGAACAAAATCCAATATCAGCTTTATCCCTGCTTTATTCAGTCTTAACCTGAAGGATAACATACTTTGATTACTTCCCAGGCTGGAGTCTACTTCGTATGCGGCGATTGAATATGGGGAAGCGGCAATATCGTCAGCTTTAATGTCAGTTAATAATGATTTCAGTTCCTTAAAAAGTTCCTGATTCGACAAGGCAATTTCCCTGCTCTTTATACTCTTTTTCCAAACACCCATAAGCCATATGGCATCAAAGCCGCTTTTTATAAAAATATCTATTTCATTATCAGGGATATTGTCCAGTGTAATGGATTGCCGATATTTATTGGAAAGCACTTTAAGCCAGATACGTGTGTTAATTTCCAATAAGTTGTTTGCCATTTAAAACTCCCAAATAAAGTCAATTCAGCCCTTAAATTTTACAACACAAAAGCAGACATAACAACTAAAAGAAACTACTCGCTACTTTATAAGAATAAAAATTGAATAAACTAATATTTGTGGAACTGATATACTACCTGATTAATTATATGAGCGATAAAATATTTTTTTTTGAAGATATCGGAGAAGTGCTATTTAAAAAAAGCCTCAAAGCCCGGAGATTAAGGATTACCATCAAACCTTCAGAAACGGTAAAAGTAACTGTCCCTTTATTTGTAAGCATTTCCAGAGCAAAAAATCTTGTGTTAGAACGTAAAGAATGGATTAAACAAAACCTGCTGAAATTAAAAGTATCTTTTGAACCGAGAGCAATTTTTGATGAAAATATGCAGTTCCAGACAAAAAATCATACTCTAAAAATTAAACGCAGCGGAAAAAATCTTTATTCCCGAATTACTGACAGCTTAATATCTGTCAACATACCAGCTGCTCTGGATATTAAGCATAATGAAGCGCAGCAACACATAAGACGAACTATTGAAAGAGCCTTTAAAAAGGAAGCTGTTGAAGTTATCCCTAAACGCGTAAGCCAGCTGGCCAAAACCTATGGATTTAAATATAATAAAATTACCATTCGTAATGCTAAAACAAGATGGGGTAGCTGTTCCGGTCAAAATAACATCAGTTTGTCTCTGCATTTAATGCGTCTGCCTGAAGAACTGAGTGACTACATAATATTACATGAACTGCTACATACAAAAGTTAAGAACCATGGCCGGAGATTCTGGTCGGAGCTGGAAAAAATATGCCCGAACGCAAAAGAACTCAGAAAAAAATTAAGACAATTCAGGATCCAAATCTGGTAATATGGACATAAAAATTACTTATGAAACTCTGGTAAAAAAAATAACCCCTGATTTCCTGGCAGCGGAAACAGCCGGTATAATCAAGGCCTACAAAGAAAAAGATTATCAGTTTTTTAATCGACAGGCCAAAAAATTGGGTATAGAACCTAAAAAGACAAATTTATCAAAAATTTTTACCAATCTGGTCCAGCTTTACCATCCGGATAAATTAAACGGAATTATAAAAGAAATTAAAAAGCTCTATAATGAAAAAAACCACCTGAAGCTGAAGAATTTTGCTGAACTTTATATTGTCACTTCCGATAACATATCCAGGACAAGTGCTATTGATTTTGAATATGATGAAGAATACGGACTGGATGACGATGACTTTCTGAAATTCGGCATTTCCGTGGTTGATCAGGAAGAAATCTTCAGTGATCCTGATGATGATATACAAAACCATCCCGGACAAAGTTTTACAGATGCGGTTAATACGGAATTCTGCCGAAACCTGGGCTATGCATGGAATATTGTCGATCTGCAAAGATTGGAGGGTGAACTGGAACTGCAATTTCAGAACATCAATGATCTTTCCGGAATTGAAAACTGCAGCAACATCTCCAGTCTGAACCTTACACATAATCTGCTGGTTGATGTTAATATTCTATCGGAATTGAAACAGCTGGAAATTTTATATCTGGCCGAAAACCTCATTGAAGATATTTCATTCCTACGCAAATTAACCAATCTGCGGGAACTGGATATTTCTTTTAATAACATCAGAGAGATCAATATATTGCTGATTCTGAAAAAACTGGAATACGTAAATTTAATCGGAAATCCCATTAATGACCCGCATATAATAAATAAACTGCATGGCAAGGGTATAACTGTCATTTACTAACAGTCAATCATCACAAGGGTTATGAATCACAGCCTATTCCTTGAAAAATTGGCACCTTTCTTGTCATAATGTGCTTTTTAATGTTAAGGTATTATTAATCGCTACACACGGAATGATCCTGTTCATCCCTACTGATAGCTATTAATAATATCAGTGCAAACATTGAGGAGGGTGATTAATATGTTACAAGTTACAGATAACGCAAAAACCGAATTCGCCAGAATATTACTGGAAAATAAAGCAGAAAAAGATGTGGCGATACGTTTGATATTTAATGATAAAACCAGAAAACTGGAATTGGTGCTGAGTAAAGTGTTAGAACATGATCATATTGAAAAATCAGCAGAAGGGAAAATAGTTCTGTTGATAGACTCAGGACTTTTTCCGCAGCTCGAAGCTTACATTGTTGATTTTGACAAAACTACAGGTATAACAGTTAATAAAGTATAAAAATATTTAAAGCTCATATACAGTTTAAGAGGTTTTAAGATTATCTAACCTTTAAAACCCTAATTTTTCTTTTACCAAGACCAATTGTATACGTCCGGCTGTTATTTCTTTATTTATAACCAGCATTTTATTTACAGAACTGCCAGAAGCACCATAAGCTTTTTTAGCTCTTTCACTTTCCAATATCAGACAATATTCATATACACGTTTAAAGCCCTGCTCCAAATGACTAACTATTTTCTGTGTTCCTGCGACCCATATTACATGAGTAGCTCCATAGGCATATGCCGGCAACTGGCTTCCGGTCTGAGACGCAATAATAATCTCACCGTTTTCCGTAATGGCATGAACGCTGCCTATAGCCCATTCCGGCGCCGCGCCTATTTTAAGCATTTCTCTGGATTGAGTCTTCCTGTCCATGGCCAGCAATTGTTTCCGCACAGATATATAAGTTGAAGTCTCGGCAAACTCTTTATTTATCCCTATTTGCTCTAATGTTGTAGAAGACATATTCATCACTTCAGCGCCTTGCGGGATTAATTCCATAACCTTGGCTTTGGCCTCTACTCCGCTATTAACAACAAAAACACTTATACCATTTTTTTCCAAATTTGCTATGGAATTTTGAAGACTTTCATTATCCGCCAATTTGTCCCATTCAACCATAATAAATCCCCTTTTTATTTATTATTATATACCACATAATAAACATATATTCCTACGTATTTCTTTTTTATACTGACTTTATGTTACATTTTAGTGCTTCTCCAGAAAAACTTCACCAAAAATTATCGAAATTAAGCAGTTGAAAATATATATATTCGATTCTATAATAGCTTGTCATGAAATTTTTACGTTTTTTTCTGATTTTTATTCTCGCCTTGTTAAGTTTCTCAGACATTAAAGATGACGCCATGAATGCCTTCCAAAATGAGGATTATAAAACAGCGATTCCCATACTTAAAACACTTGCAGCGAAAAATGACCCTGATGCTCAATATAAACTGGGAGAAGCAAGTGAAGAAGGTAAAGGCGTAAAACAAGATTACAAAGAAGCAGCCGTCTGGTATGAAAAGGCTATCAAAAAAAATAACCCCTGGGCTTTTTATAAATTGGGATTATTGTATGAAGAAGGTAAAGGTGTAAAACAAGATTACAAAACCGCTGCCCAATATTATGAAAAAGCCGCAAAACTAAATATATCCTGGGCTCAATATAAGCTGGCAGTTCTTTATGAAAGCGGAAAGGGTGTTAAACAGGATTATGCCACCGCCATACAGCTCTATGAAAAAGCCGCAAACCAGGATAATGACTGGGCGCAATATAATCTGGCAGAGCTTTATGAGTCCGGAAAAGGTATAGAGCGAAATATTCCCAAAGCAGCAGAATATTATGAAATGGCTGCAGAGCAAAAAAATAACTGGGCACAATACAAATTAGGGTTGCTGTACCTGGAAGGAAAAAACGGCATTTCCAAAAACTACGAGAAAGCTGAACAACTTCTGGAAATGGCTGCCAAACAAAATAATCCCTGGGCAGAATTTCAGCTGGCTGTTATTTATCACACCGGCAAAATTGTTACCAGAGACGAGGTACTGGCCCTAAAATGGCTGAATTCCATTAAGGACCAGTCCGTCATCAATCGCAAAGAATATCAGCAGTTATTAACTTCCATAAAAAAAGTTATGTCTGCCGAACAACCCAAAAAAACCAAATCGACTAACTGATACATTACGTTACGGCTTACACTGTTTTTAAATATCTGTTTAAAGCGCATACCAAAGCTTTTATAGCAGCTAGAGTAATACTGACATCTATACCCACTCCAAAATAACCTTTGTCATTATCGGGCTTTTCAATCCGGACATAAGCAATAGCCTGCGAACCTGAACCGGAAGTGAGCGCGTGTTCAGAATAAAAACCTATGTTGAAATCTCCCAGCCCGCGAATAGTTTTCAAGGCACTGTGACAAGCATCCAGCGGACCGTTACCCAAACCGCTTATTTCTTTATCTGTACTGTTAAATCCAATACTTAATATACATTGCACAGTACCTGCCGGAGTTGTATCAATTTTGACATTTTTCAGAGTTAGGGGACCATCTGCTTCCAGATACTCTTTTTTAAAAGCAGCAACCATTTTCTCGGAACTGACTTCCACTCCTGTCTGATCAGCTATGGATTGCATCAGCACACCTACTTCGGAATAAATTTCCCTGGGCAGACAATAACCCAGTTCCTTTTCCAGGACAAAGGCTGTACCACCTTTTCCAGACTGACTGTTTAGACGAATAATCTGCTCATATGAACGGCCAAGATCAGCCGGATCTATGGGTAAATACGGTACCTCCCACAGACTTTCGTCTTTATTGGCACGATACTCCATACCTTTTTTTATGGCATCCTGATGCGACCCGGAAAAAGCGGTGTATACCAGTTCTCCTACGTAAGGCTGGCGTTCATGTACCGGTATTTTATTTACAGATTCCACAATCTTCTTTAAATCGTTAATATTTGAGAAATCCAGTTGCGGATAAACACCCTGAGTATACATGTTTAAAGCTATGGTAATAATATCCGCATTACCCGTACGTTCGCCGTTGCCAAACAAAGTACCTTCAATGCGTTGTGCACCGGCCAGAAGAGCCAATTCGGCAGCTGCCACAGCAGTACCTCTGTCATTATGCGTATGCACGCTCAAGATTATGCTGTCTTTTGGTTTCAATTTGCCGGACATCCATTCAATACGGTCAGCAAAAATATTAGGCATGGACAACTCAACCGTGGAAGGCAAATTGATAATAATTTTGTTTGTAGCTGATGGCTGCCATTCATTTATCACAGCTTCACAAATTTGCAAAGCGAATTCAGGCTCCGTACCCGTAAAACTTTCCGGAGAATATTCCAGTTGCACGTCCAGACCGGACTTGCCAGCGTATTTTTTTATCCAGCGCACACCCTCCAGAGCAATGGCAATTATTTCTTTTTTATCCTTGCGAAATACAATGCGACGCTGGTTTTCCGATGTTGGATTATAAAGATGGACTATCGGTTTGTGAGCACCGGAAAGCGCCTCTATTGTTCTGGCAATCAGATGTTCCCTGGACTGCACCAGTAGCTGTATTCTTACGTCCTCAGGTATATGCTGATTTTCAATCAATGTGCGAATAAAATCAAATTCCAC